>JAUUZS010000359.1 GCA_030589835.1 Cyclobacteriaceae bacterium | reverse complement strand
CGGGGTGAAGAAATAGAAGGAGACACTATTGAAGTAAATTTTGGGGATAAAGGTAAAATCCTGATTCATGTAGAAAGCAAAGAAGATTTGGAGGCACTCAGAGAATATGATATCAATTCCATGCTGGAAGATATAGATGTGCCTACTAAGGATGAGATGGATGAGGAGGAGAAAGTTATTCTTCAGGATGATAAGGGAACAAAATATCTAAAAGACAGTGTAGAAGAAGATGATGAATTCAGACAATTAGAGAATGAATTTAGTGATGAAGATAGTAATGCGAAAGAGGAGAAGGAAGATGAAAATGAATATAATTATGAACGGAAGTCAAAAAGGTTTTCCGGAAGTAAAACCAGCTTTGTATCCGCACTTGACTTTGGGATAAATAATTATTTGGAAAATGGCAAATATCCAGATGCCAATGAACAATATGTGGTGAGGCCCTGGGGATCGTGGTATGTGGGAATAATGCCCACCTGGCAAACGCATATCACTGGAAAATTTGCACTTGACTATGGAGCTGGAATTAGTTGGTATAATTTTAAATTTCAGGATCCCAGGACCAAGCTTGTTAAAGGTGATGATGGAGTGATATTCGAGCAATGGGATGTGGAGATGCAAGCTTCTAAAAGCAAATTAACTGTTACACATTTGAATGCTCATTTCGTGCCCATGTTTGACTTTGGTTACAGAACAAGCAAAAGGACCTATGATGATGGTTTTGTACAAAAGAAGACAAGATTTAGAAGAAATGGATTTAGGATTGGCGCTGGAGGATATGTTGGCACGCGCATAGATAGTTATCAAAAACTAGTCTGGAGATCAACAGGCCATAAAAGTAAACTTAGAGAAAAGGACAATTTTTATCTAAATAACGTTAGGTATGGTGCAAGATTTATCATGGGATATGGTGAAGTTGACATTTTTGTGAATTACGAATTGAGTACGCTATTTGCAGAAAATAAAGGACCTGAACTCAATCCCATTACTTTTGGGCTTTCATTTTAATCAAAAAGATTCAATTCCTAACTAAGCCTGAGACGTATGTTTCAGGCTTTTTTTTATCCAAAATGTCATGTAACATTTGATGTTAGATTATACATGCCATAACACCCTGTAAATCAGTATTTTTCATTTTAAAAAACTAAATTTGTCTTATTGTCGCGGTTCCAATTATTTGGATTCCGGTATGTACTATCAAATAATCATGACAATGAGCAGGAGCGTAAATTTTGTGTTAAGTATCATCGGCTTAGTTTTATTTTTTGAAACATATGCTAATGCCCAATCCGAAAATGCAATTTTCCATATCCAGGTGTATAAAAGTGATAGCACCATACTCCATAATGGAACCGGATTTTTTATGGACGGTAATCATGGATATTCCCAGGCATTGGTATTTAAAAATGGCTCATACGCCCTGGCAATTACAAAAGATAATAGCACTCATCGAATAAATAAAATAAACGGTTTTGACCCGGAAACAGGGCTAGTGAGATTTGAACTTGATAACATGTTGAGTGCAAAAATCACAAAGCTGAAAAGTGTTACTGCTATGTCATCAGATGGATCATCTATCAAGGTCATCTATTCCGATGGTGTGCAATCTACAAAGAGCCTTTCAAAAAAAATAGTTAAGAAATCTGATATTGTAGGTTTTGGGCAAGCTGTTTTAGTAGATGGAAACCTTGATGCAAAGACCTTCGGTAGTCCGGTATTAAATGCAAGTGGATTGGCAGAGGGTGTAGTGGTTTCTATTGGCGATGATGGATTTATTATTTCTGTTAGCAGCATCACCAATCTAAGGACGATTTCCAAATCGGTTAGTGAATTTGGGAATGGATTGAAAATTAATAACTACCTGATCCAGGGAATAGATGCCTATCTGAAGGATGATACAGAAAAAGCAGTAAGTGCATTTGGCAAAGCAAAATCAACTATGCCAAATAGTGTCACAGCTTTTTATTATTCAGGATTGATCAACTATGGTCAGGGAAAGATTAGTGGCGCGCGATCTGATTTGAATAAAGCCATTGAATTGGATAAGAATTTGCCACAGGCCTATTTCATTCGTGGAATGATCAATTATAACAACGATGATTTTAAAACTGCCATTCAGGACTTTGATCGTGCTGAATCATTGTCAGTTACAGACTTGTATTTGTATGAGGCGCGGGGTAAAGCAAAATACAACTCCAAGGATTATGAGGGGGCAATAGCGGATTTTCTAAAGGCCGAATCATTGGAATCCAAAGACACAGAAGTTTATTATTTCATGGGAAATTCAAAATTCAGAAATAAGGATTTTAATGGAGCCATTGCTGATTATAATAAAGCTATAAATTTTGGCCGATCCGATGAACTAATTTATAATAACCGTGGAAAAGCAAAATATAATCTCAAAGATCTGGATGGAGCAATTGCTGATTATTCTAGTGCTATTGAGCTTAATCCTGAATATGAAAAGGCATATATAAATCGGGGATCTACTTATTTTGAAAAAGGTGAGTATGGTCAGGCTTTGGCCTCGCTCACGATGGCTCAGGAAATGGGAGCAACCAGTAAAGAGCTTTATGCAATGCTGGGCTTAGCAAGGTACAGAACCGATGACTTTGTTGGAGCCATGGAAGATTTGAATACTGCGGTACGAATGGGCACTAAAGAGCCCAAGGCTTATTGGTATAGAGGCAGCATAAAAAAATCTAATGATGATTATAAAGGTGCGCTGGAAGATTTGAACATGGCCATCAAGCTTGGTGTAGAGGATGGTAAGGCATATGTAGAAAGGGCACAATGCTATTACAAACTAAAAAAATATGACCTGGTCATTGAAGATGTAAATAAATCTGAATCTATGGAATTTATGGATTTAGCAGCATATTCGAGCAGGGGGAATGCCTATTATTATATGCGCGAACCTGAACTGTCAATAAAGGATCTTGAAAAGGCATTTGAATTGGGTGATGACACTGGAGAAAGCTATTTCCATTTGGGGTATGCCTATCATGCCATGGAAAATTGTCCCAAAGCTTCTAAGGCATTTGATGAAGCTATAGATAGAGGAATTAATAATGAGGTGGTGTTTGATTTGAGGGGGAAATGTAAGGAAAAGGCTTCCAGGGGATCTGAGGCACTTTTAGATTATAATAAGGCATTAGAGATCAATCCTGATTATATCCCTGCCCTGGAAAGTAGGGGAATGATTATGTATGCCAAAAAAGATTGGGAAGGATGTATTGAGGACTTGGGAAAAGTAGCGAAAAATGGAAAGGCTGAGACAAAAATTTTCACACTTCTGGGCATTGCTTATTTCAATTATAAAGAATATACTAAAACCATTGAATCTCTCAATATTGCGATTAGTAAAGGAGAAACATATAAAAAGGCGTTTTACTGTAGAGGGCATGCCAGTTATTATCTGGAACAATATGAAAACGCTACATCTGATTTGAGTAGGTCGATTGAAAATGGTCTTAGGGACGTAGATTCCTATTTGAATCGCGGGATGTCTTATTATACAATGGAGAAGTACGGTAAATCTGCGTCAGATTTAAGTAAAGCAGCTGAATTAGGAGGAAATACTCCGGAGTTATTTTTCGCACTTGGCGTGTCAAAATATGAAATTAGAAAGTACAGCGGTGCAATTCAGGACTTTAACAAATCCATCAGCTTGAAACCCGATGATGGAGAAGCATTTTTTAACCGGGCAAATTCAAAATTTAGAATTAGAGATTATAGCAATTCAATATCAGATTATGATCAGGCGCTTTCATTGGGTATTGAAAACCATTTATTGTACAATAATCGTGGAAAAGCCAAACAATTGATGGAGCAATACTATGAGGCAATCGTTGATTATGATAAGGCTTTGGAATTGAAGGATGATTTCACCAGGGCATTTGAAAACCGGGGAACCTGCTATTATCAAATGGAATCGTATGAAAAGGTGATTGGAGACTTGACAAGCCTTGAAAAGCAGGAAGAGTTGAAACCTGCGTTACAGTATTTTTTGGGGCAGTCATATTACTATACAGATAATTATCCTTATGCCATCACCTATTTGGATAAAGCGATCAACGGAGGTATAAACCTTAAAGATGGGTTTAAAAACCGGGGATTTAGTCATTTCAATCAACACTCCTATCAACTTGCAGTAGATGACTTTTCGGCAAGCTTGAAGCTGGATAGTAAGCAAGCCGATATCTACACTGATCGTGCAGAAGCTTATATGTATTTGCAGGATATGGAAAGTGCGATGACGGATCTAAACCAGGCCATTAAGCTTGATGAAACCAATCCTAATAATTATTTCAATCGGGCTATTTTACGCGAACAAATTGAAAACTTTAATGGAGCAGCCCAGGATTACACCAAGGTAATTGAATTAAATCCAAAAGACGCCAATGCATACTTTAACCGAGGAAGTTGCTACGCCAAGGGGGATGATTTCGTGAAAGCGATCAAAGATTTGTCTGAGGCAGTCATAATTGATTCTTCCAAAGGAGATTATTTCAGAGTCTTAGGAAACACGAAGTATCAATACAATCAACTGGAAGGGAATCCATGTGGTGATTGGCAAAAAGCTTCAGATCTTGGTGATAAAAAAGCCTCTTTTTCCATCAAACGATTTTGCCAGGATAATTGATGCTAGTGTTAAGTAAAGCATACTTTAGCCGAACCAAGTCTTGTTCTTTTTGTTCTATACTGCTGTAAAAAATATTCACGTATCTATACTATGCTCATATTTTTTGCATTGTTTAGAGCAAACCTGCCTCGCCGGCAGGCGGGAATTACTGCGACTTATCCGACACAGTACACTTTACTTAGCACTACATTAACTCCACATCAAATACTTTTACTTCTTTCCATAAGCTTGAAAAAGAGTTTATAAACGTTTTATGCGCGGGGTGTTTTTGATATAAATTGTGGTCATCCATTGATTTGAACCACACAAAAAGCGCATAGCCAAAAGAATGGTCAACTACATCTCGATCTTCAGTGGAAGCAGGGATGCCAAATTCAGCCTTTTGTATTTCTTTGATAGCAGAATCAAAATCCTTCATCCCTTTTTCAAAGGGCTTCTTGTGACTTTCATTGGCTCCTTCGGTTAATGAGATAATCACTTGGGGTTGT
>JAUUZS010000355.1 GCA_030589835.1 Cyclobacteriaceae bacterium | reverse complement strand
TTGCCATCAATAGTGAGATATTTTTTTCCCTTCATAATAATGAATTGTTATAAATTTTAGAGTCAGAACTATAATTTACCTAATAATTAATTTCCAAACAATTTCACAAAAATACTGATCCAAAATTATAATAAAAGTGATTTTAATCATGTTTAAAATGATATACTATAAGCTTGAATTGCGGTGAGTGACATGGGGCACATAACGAACTGAAAAAGCCTCTTTAATATACTTACAGAGACTTTTTATAATGATTCTAAATAAGAATTTTTTTGCTTATTTATTCATAATAGCCTCCTTGTAGCCCAAATCAAATAGTCTTTTTATGTATTTTCCTATTACATCAAACTCAAGATTGACCTTGGTACCGATTTTATAGGTCTTAAAGTTGGTAACGGTCATCGTATGTGGGATGATAGTTACACGAAAGCTTCCTTCCTTAACATTGAAAACCGTGAGGCTAACACCATCAATACATACCGATCCTTTTTCTACCAGAAAATTGCCTGTTTCCTTAAAATCATATTCAAAATCAATTAGCCAGCTTCCATCTACTTCCTGAAAATTTGAGCAGATTCCGGTTTGATCGACATGTCCCTGAACGATATGGCCATCAAACCGATACCCGGATGCCATGGCCCGTTCCAAATTGACAATATCCCCTTCCCCTAATTCCCCGAGGTTTGATTTGATAAGCGTCTCTTGAACTGCGGTCACCTGATACGTATTTCCTTCCTGGTTGATGATTGTAAGACATACCCCGTTATGAGAAAGACTTGCATTTACTTCCATTTCAGAAGCAAAACCTGATTCTATGGTGAAGGTTTTATTGGTTCCTTCAATATCTATTTTTTTTATCGTGCCTGTGGCTTCAATTATTCCTGTAAACATGATGATTATAAATTAACGAATGAATATTTATGTCTGATTGGATATTTAAAAACAAATTTAAGGTTTGTGTAGAGGATTTCACCCATATTCTGGCAAGCTAGAAATTCTTTATCATTATAAAGTTTTGAAAGATCCTCACGCAATGATTTTACATTTTTTTCAGGGGCAATTTTATCTTTCATCATAGCTTTTACCAGGTTTCTAATGGCTGGGCCAGAAATTTTGGATTTAAGTCTGTTGGCAATTAGTGATCTTTCTTCCCTTTGATACTGCATCTCCAATTCCGGGGCCAGGTTTTTCATGCCGAGTTTTATAATTGGATTGTTTTGCTTGAAATATTGAGGCATATAGATTGCCGTCCGGGATTCATAGGCTTGCTGGTCGAAGTCAATAGCCCTGATCCTGTAATGGATTTCATCAAAATCCGGAATAACTTCTACCACAAAATTACTGGAATGCATATCCCCCAACAAACTCACAAGACACCTTTCGTTGAATTTGATAAATTCTTTGGAAAGCCTCATGATATTGAGGTTTGGGTCTTTCAGGTTTTTATTGATAAACTCATCACCGGGAATTCCCTGGATGTGCTCCTCCACCAGGGTAGCTTCATACACCAGGAAATTTATCTTATTTGGCGAAATAAGATGTTCTATTTCCAAGCCGTAAACCCTGGAGGCATCGGCAGTTTTTATGTAAAAATAATCGAAAAGGTCGTTGATTTTATTTACGATCCTTATCCGGAATGGCTTTGTGTTTCCATAGGTGCACAGGTCGATTCGGTCAATATATAGGTGCTCGATAACTGATACGTCGCCGGATGATTTTAAGAGCGCATAGATTTTTTTTAGCGCTTCATGAACATGTATCATTTCGCTGTGTGAGTACAAAACGGTCTCCCACAAAGTGTCTTTTCCCTTATTATCTATGAAAGGGATCGCATTGTTAAATCTGTGCAATTCATCATAAGTAATAGGAAGAGGCACTTCACGATCCTGATTTACAAGGTATGCCCGAAGAGGCTCTTTTATCGTATATACAAGCTTTTTATTACTGATGAATGCCATAGATCAATTTGAACAGATTCATTGACGACAAATTTAGCAGAAAAAATATTACCCTAAGCGGAAAATTAAAAATTGCTCAATTCTTCCATAAATATGTACTCTGCATTTGCAGCCCAGGCATGAAAATTACTATCCGGCGTGTGATTTGGTAAATAATTTATGAATTTAGAGATGTCGAATGACGATGCTTTGATGCCCGCACCTGCTATTTCACCGTCAATAGCATTGCAGGCCTGCTCATATTGTCCTTCAACAGGAACCATAAGCACAGGCTTTCTGAGGTACATAGCTTCACAGATCGATTCAAAGCCGGCAGTCGAGATATACCCTTTGCAGCCTTTCATAAGATCATGAAAAAGGTCTTCTTGAATAAGGTGGAAGGTTAAATTATCATGTGGCATATATGTTTCCGGCATATTTTTCCGATCCCAAAAGCAATGGATTTTCAACCCCATATTTGCTTTATGCCACGAAATGATTTCCTCTGCATAACCGTCATTGACGATATATCCAACAAGATAATCTTCGTAATTTGTCTGCCCATTTTTTACTTCATCTTTTATTAATGGAGGTACGACTACCATATTCTTGATTCGGATCGGATCGTATTGCCGGAATGAAAGGGCCAGGTATTTATCACAGTTTTGAGAAGTAATAAGGTTGTTCAGCAAGTAAAGCCATTTTTCTATATTCCTACCCAACTCAAAAGGAAAACTGGGGTGCTTGGTTAAAAAAGGGCGACCAATGCAGATGTGCTTTACCCTCTGAGGGTGATAAAACCTGAAATATAAACCTCCTAATATTTCGTAAAAGTTAATGACGACATGAGGATTGGTTTCTTTGACTTTTTGTTGAATTTGATGTAAGCTCTTTTTATAGGTGCCAATAAACCGAATATTGTAAGCAATAGACCTTGCAAGCTTTAAGGCCTTGTTGCTTTTATCCAGGATAAAATTTGGTGACTGAATCGATTCTATACTTGAATTAAGTTGTTTAGAAAAGTAATCAGGAATAACTCTTCGCTTGCTTTGCCCGACGAATGTGTGAACCACTTCGTGGCCATTGGTAGCAAGGATATTGGCGAGTACAATCGCCTGGGTCAAATGACCCCTGCCTTCACCTTGTACCAAAAACAAAAACCTCATAAAAGAACTTAATATGTGAGTCCTAATAAAGCGATTATTCCAGAATAGAGCTATAACTTGATTTTATTTTTTTTATCAAGCTTTTTCTTGATAAAATCTACAGCTTGCATTATGGTGTCCAACTTCGCTGCATCGCTATCCGTAATTCTAATGTCAAAAGCTTGTTCAAACTCCATTGTCAGTTCAGCATAATCGAGGGAATCAATTCCAAGATCTTTGATGAAATTAGCATCATCAGTAATCTCAGTTTCTGAAAGGCCTAATTTGTGTACGAGGATTTCCGTGACTTTTATGCCAATTTGTTTGTCCATCAGTCAGAGGTTAAGACGTTAATGTATTACGCTACTAAGCTAATCAAAGTTTGTAAGTAATGATACACTATTTCGCTTATCCTGGAAATAAATGTTAAATGAAAGATTGAATAGCGAGTGAAAAAAGGAGGTTGAAAAGAGATTGAATAAAGATTGAAAAAGGAGATTGAATAAAGATTGAAAAAGGAGATTGAATAAAGATTGAAAAGGGGCACGAAAGTATGCGGTTGCTACGAATTAAAAATTATCCAAAATAAATTGCGGATAATGATTGCTCACTTAAGGATTAAAAACGAAGGATAAATTCTGTGCCTTCATCGAGCTTTGATTTCACGGATAAAGAAGCGTTGTGCTGCCGCATGATTTGCCTGGATAAGCTAAGGCCAATTCCTGATCCGGATTTTTTGGTGGTAAAAAAAGGGATAAAGATTTTGGTTTGTGCTTCCTCTTCAATACCCGGACCATTGTCTTTGAGGATGAACAAGGTATTGTTTTTCTCATCCTGATACGCAAGAAGTTCAATGATTTTATTTTCTCTTTCCTCAAGTGCCTGAACGGCATTTTTTATGAGATTGATCAATACCTGCTGGATCAGTTCCGGATCGATACTGAGGGCAAGGTTTTGTGGATTGACATTTACGATAAATTTGATATGGTTCGATTCTACTTCGTGCTTAAGCAGGATAGATATCTGATCAAACAGCTCCTTCACACTTACCAATTGAAATTTTGGCTCGGGTGTGTGCGTGAGGCTTCTAAAGTCATTGACAAACCGGATCAAACCATCACTTCTGCGTTGAATGGTTTGAACTGCCAAATGAATATCTTCAAGATCTTCCTTGTTAATATTTGGCGGGCCCTCATCATAATCTAAATATCCAACAATTTCTCCTTCTACCGTATTGGCTAAAGATGAAATTGGCGTGACGGAATTCATGATTTCATGCGTAAGCACGCGAACAAGTTTTTGCCAGGCCTCCATTTCTTTCTCCTCCAGCTCTGAGCGGATATTTTGTAAAGAAATTAATTTGAAATTTTCGTCACCTAGGTTGAGTTCAATTACATAAACGGAAAGTTGCCTTTCATCACCGCTAATTTCAACAGTAATCAATGATCGTCCTCCGGTTTTTAACTCCCAAAAACATTTGACAAGCTCCTCGCTAATGGTATTTAGCGCACTTATGTTTTTAATATTTTCAATTTTTAATAACCTTTTGGCGGCAATATTCATAATCTGAACAATACCTTTTTCATTGAAGGTAATGAGTCCGATGCCTACGTGCTGAACGATTGTAGTTAAATATTGCTGTCTTACATCTTTAGTGAGCTTTGACTTTTCAAGTTTCTGTATTACCATATCAAACTGATTGTAGAGGTAATCGCTAAACGCATCACCACCTGTTTTTTGTTTGATGGATGAAAAGTCATTGTTTTTTATTGAGTCAAAAAAATCTATAATATCCCGGTTGGTTTTGTCAATAAATTTGATCAGGGCCATTACCTGTACAACACACAATGCCAGTACCAATAAAATGGTCAGCGAAAAAGCCTCTGAACTCACTAATTGAAATAGCAAAAACAATGTCAGTGCAATAGCAGTGATTCTGATGATTATTTGAAATCTCAGATTGTTAGAGCCCATGTTTTTCCAATCTGCGATAGAGTGATGCCCTGGTTAGGCCAAGTTCTTTGGCCGCCTTTGATATATTGCCGTTATGCTTATTTATGCCTTTTTGGATTACGGATTTTTCAACAGATTCCAGGTTGTAGTTTTCTACATTGATGTCATCGGCTTGCGGATTGTTTGTCAAAAAGAAAAAGTCTTC
>JAUUZS010000552.1 GCA_030589835.1 Cyclobacteriaceae bacterium | reverse complement strand
TCTACCACCCAAACGGCAATTTTGTCGAATACGATCTGGATGCTTCAAAAGATAACTGGGTCATTGAAAAAGTAAATAACAATCCGCTTGAAAGAAAATTTGATCAATGGCCATTTTTTGAAGGAGATATTGAAGGATTAAATTAATACGAGAGCAAAGTGAAAAAAATCCTATTTGGAATTGATTGTTAAAACAGCAACCGGAATGATAAAAAATCTATACCAGGAGTGATTTTTAGACTATGAGTAAATTGATAGAACGAATAATAAGAATAAGAAATGTCGCACTTGGCGGTTTGTTGGTGCTACTGGTATTTGCATGTGAACAAGCACCCCTGGAAGATGATGGAATATTGGTCGTGAAAGCCCCGGTAGTATATCCTAAATATCGTGTGTGGAATTTACCTTCCGGAGGGGAGGAAGTGAAATTCAATTCGCCAAGTTTGCAATGGCCATCTGCTCATCAAAAGATGTATAGTGTCCGTTTATCTTCCTCAAAAGATTTTAGTGAAAATGTTATAGAGAAGGAGGGAATTCCATTCGCAATTTTCAATCCACATAAGCAACTGGACGAAGGAGATTGAAAAAGGAGATTGAAAAAGGAGATTGAAAAAGGAGATTGAAAAAGGAGATTGAAAAAAAATAACAGTATAAATTAATTTTATAATATGGAAAGATTAAGGAATATGTACTTTATGATGCTGGTTCTCGCCATCCTGGCTTCCTGCACATCTCAAAAACAAACCGAAAGCAAACCTAACATCGTTTTCATTCTGGCTGATGATTGTAGCTATTATGATATTGGTACTTACGGTAGCAAAGATGCCATCACACCAAATATTGATCAGTTGGCCTTAGATGGCATGAAATTCAATAAGTGTTATCAATCCGCGCCGATGTGTTCCCCGACACGGCATAACCTTTATACCGGTCTATATCCCGTGAAAACCGGAGCATATCCAAATCATACCATGGCAAATGAAGGGACTAAGAGCATTGTACAGCATCTTAAGCCTTTAGGCTACAGAGTTGCAATGGCAGGAAAGCGTCATGTGAAACCTGAAAGTATATTTTCATTTGAATACTTGACGGATGGGAATAAGGTTGATGATTATCCGAAAATTGATGCGTTTGTAAAAGATGCCAAATCGAAAGAAGAACCTTTCTGTTTGTTTTTTTGCTCCAAAGAGCCACACACGCCTTGGGATAAAGGTGATGCGAGCCTTTTTCCCCCTGACAAATTAACCTTACCTCCGTTTTTTGTCGACACCGAAGAAACCCGTGAGAATTTTTCAAGATACCTGGCAGAGATCAATTATTTGGACTTGCAAGTTGGCCAGATGTTAGATATTATTGAAAGGAATGGTTTGAAGGAAAATACGCTGGTGATCTTTGCGAGTGAGCAGGGCAACAGTTTCCCATTTGCAAAATGGACCTGCTATGATGTTGGGGTGCGCTCCGCGTTCATTGCCCGGTGGCCAGAAAATATTGAGTCGGGAGCAGTATCAGATGCACTCATCGAATATGTGGATGTGTTGCCTACCTTCATTGAGATGGCAGGAGGGAAGGTGCCTGAAAAGCTTGATGGCTTAAGCCTGTTAAAGGTCATGAAAGGAGAAAAGGACACGCATAAGGAATTTGCCTATAGCCTTCAAACTACCCGCGGAATTAATAATGGAAGTGATCATTACGGTATTCGATCGGTTGTTTCAGATCAGTACCGCTATATTCTAAATCTAACGCCGGAAGTTCCGTTCGAGAATAATATTACTGAAAGGGAAACCTGGTGGAATGGATGGAAAAAAGCAGCAGAATCGGACGAGTTTGCAGCACGAATGGTAAAAAATTATCAATATCGGCCGGCAGAGGAATTGTACGATGTGATTGCAGACCCTCATAATATGAACAATCTGGCCGAAGATCCTCAGTACCAGAAAACCATCGAAAACCTTCATGGCAAATTGGAAGCCTGGATGCAAAAATGCGGAGACCTGGGACAAGAAACAGAAATGGAGGCATTAAATCATATGCCTAAATGGCTGAAAAAACAAAAAGGAAACAAATAGAGCGGATAACAATGAGAACTAATTTATTTGCAATTGCCATACTTGTGGTATTTTTATTTGGATGCGAAAATGAGCATACGGGTGAAGCGACAACTCCCAAATCCGGAAAGCCAAATGTCATTGTGATCTATACCGATGATCAGGGTACGGTAGATTTGAATGCCTATGGTTCGAAAGATTTGGTAACGCCAAACATGGACAAAATCGTTATGAGCGGGGTGCGCTTTACACAGTTTTACGGAGCGCCAGTTTGTTCACCATCAAGGGTTTCTTTACTTACAGGTAAAACACCTCAGGCCGCTGGAGTTTGGGGAAACATCCCTGCGACTCCCAATCAGACCAAAGGACTTGCTTCCGAAGAATATACGATGGCCGAAATGTTTAAAGATGCAGGGTACAATACTGCCCAGATTGGCAAATGGCATTTAGGATTTTCTAAAGATAAGCTGCCCAATGCCCAGGGATTTGATTATTCCTTTGGGCATCATGTTGGCTGCATTGACAATTATTCACATTTCTATTACTGGAGAGGGCCAAACCGACATGACCTTTACAGAAATGGAGAAGAGGTATTTTATGATGGTCAGTTCTTTCCAGACCTTATGATTACTGAGGCTTTTGATTTTATGGAGAAAAACACGGAAAATCCATTTTTTCTTTATTTTGCCATGAATATGCCACACTATCCTTATCAGGGCGATCCTAAGTGGTTAAAATATTATAAAGAAAAAGGCGTTGAAAGCCCACGCGATTTGTATGCCGCATTTCTATCTACTCAAGACGACAGGGTGGGTCAATTAATGGATAAGCTCAAATCCCTGGGTTTA
>JAUUZS010000465.1 GCA_030589835.1 Cyclobacteriaceae bacterium | reverse complement strand
TTTAACAAAGGATCTTGCCATCAAGTATTTTGGCACTACCAACGCATTAAATCAATCGCTGGAAACCGAAAATAATGTGTATAAAATAACCGGAGTCATAGAAAATGTACCGAAAAACTCCCATTTTTCCTTTGACGGGCTAATACCGGTAAACTCATTAAGTGAAAGAAGACAAACCGGAAGCTGGGGAAATTTTGGCGTTTTTACTTTTTTATATACTCCAAACTTACAAAATGCCGCCGAATTTGAAGCAAAGCTGTCAGGGATTTACGAGCAGTATTGTGCGCCTATTTTTAAGCAATATGGAGTCAGTTTTGTTTATCGGCTACAAAAAATAACCGATATTCATTTACACAGCCACTATGAGGGGGAGGCTAATGGAGACATAAAATATGTATATATCTTTTCAGCTGTTGCCATTTTCATGCTCATCATCGCCAGCATCAATTACATGAATCTCGCCACTGCAAGATCTGCAAAGCGATCAAGAGAAGTGGGTGTGCGTAAAGTGCTAGGCTCACACCGCATTCAGTTAATCAGTCAGTTTATTGTAGAATCCTTATTGCTTTCCATATTATCATTTGTCATTAGTTTAATACTTGTAATTGCCATCCTGCCATTTTTCAATGACCTGGTAGATAAAGAGATATCCCTGGCAATTCTAGATAATCCTATCCTATTTTCCGGATTGATGTCGATCATCGTATTTGTCGGTATTTTAGGCGGTAGTTATCCTGCATTTTACCTATCTTCCTTCAATCCTGTGATTGTATTAAAGGGCAAGAACAGCACCCGAGGTGCAAATGCTTTTTTGAGAAAGGGGCTTGTTGTTGTTCAATTTTCAATCTCTATTATTATGATTGTGTGTACCTGGCTTGTTTATGATCAATTACAATACATGAGTCAAAAGGATCTTGGATTTGATAAAGAGCATATTATACGTGTTGGCATGCCCTCGGAAGCTGTCCGGCAAAAGTATCCTGTTTTGCGTACCAAATTGCTTGAGTCTCCTGAAATCATTAATGTTTCCACTGCCACAAGCAGCCCAGGTTACGGGGTAGGAAAAAACCTGATAAATGTTGAAGATCAAAATGGCGAAATGGTGGAACGGGGCATTGATCTATATGGAGTAGATTACGATTACATAAGTACACTGGGAATGAGAATAGTGGAAGGCCGGGATTTTTCGAGAGATATTGCCTCAGATACCAGTACAGCTGTGATTGTTACCCGGGCCATGATTAAGCGCATGGGGTGGGTGTCACCTTTGGGAAGGAGATTTTCCTTTGGTCTTGATGGGGAATCAGAAACATTAAAGGTGGTTGGCATTGTCGATGATTACCACCACGCCTCGCTTTATAACATCATCGAACCGTTGTTATTTTATTTGCGGGAAGAAAACAGGATCCTTCATGTTAAAATTGATGGCAGGGATATTAAAACCTCTTTGGCCAAAGTAGAATCAATTTGGTCCGAGGTGCATCCGAATCAACCATTTGATTATAATTTCCTGGATCAGCATTTTGAAGAGCAATATAGAAATGATGAAAAACGCGGACAGATATTTACGATATTCGCCATATTGACCATGACCATTGCCTGCCTCGGCTTATTGGGTTTGGCATCATATACTGCTGAACAGCGAACCAAAGAAATCAGCATCAGGAAGGTTGTTGGCGCAAACGTACAATCCTTGGTTTATTTGGTGTCGAAAGAATTTATTTTGCTGGTATTGGTTTCTATCGTTATAGGATTGCCAATAGCCTATTATTTCATGGATAGCTGGCTACAGAATTTTGCCTATGCCATGGATATGAATTGGGTGACCTTTGTTTACGCTTCAGTTATTGCGTTGATCATCACCTTTGGCACGGTGAGTTTTCATACAGTAAAAGCGGCACTGTCTAATCCGGTCGATGCTTTGAAGGAGGAATAAGTTTAATCTCGTCTTCCTAATATTTCTACATCATAAACAAAATACTTGGTATCGCCGAGCCAGAAAAATTTTATGTATTTTTCTTCGTACATGAGTTTCACACGGTCACCGTCGAGTATAGCTTTGTCCAATTTTGTCATGACACTATCAGCAGATTTTCTGATCGTAAAATCCCAGGTTGTTGGAATCGCACCTTCCGCCGAATTTGTCAAACCGCCAATATTCATGGTACCCTCATACGTTTTAATGATAATACCTCGCTTACTTATCTTTGTCGGAACCCCTTGCCTGTAACCGGTAGAATAATTCGCAAAATTTAGCAATACAAATGCCGCAATAGCCAACAATACGATAATGATAGCCGTTCTTTTTAATAATTTTAAAAATCGCTCCATAGATAATATTTTTGAACGAATATACGCCTAAGCTACATTAATTCACAAAAAATATTTATGGTTGAAAACACAAAAGCGAAAGCAAATGATATACATATCATTTTGACATAACTTAAAATAGCTTATTAATCCAAACAATTCCCCTACCTTTGCGCGCTTTAATAAAACTACATGACATTTAAAGATTTAGGAATTATCGAACCTATCCTGAAAGCAGTAAGGGCTGAAGGATATACTACTCCCACCCCAATACAGGAACAATCCATTCCGATCCTGCTGCGCAGAAAAGACCTGCTTGGTTGTGCCCAAACCGGTACCGGCAAAACGGCAGCCTTTGCTATCCCCATCCTTCAACAACTCATCCTTGAAAGACAACGAAACAATGGCCCGCGCAAGATCAGGGCACTTATCGTAACACCAACAAGGGAATTAGCGATCCAGATTGCAGACAGTTTTACGGTTTATGGAAAATATACCGGAATCCATAATACCGTCATATATGGTGGAGTAAAACAACATGCACAAACGAAAGCCCTCCGCTATGGTATCGATGCGCTCATAGCGACACCGGGACGACTACTCGACCTGATGCAACAGGGCTTTGTCTCCTTAAAGGATATTGAATATTTTGTGTTGGACGAAGCCGACCGGATGCTCGACATGGGCTTTATCCATGATATCCGTAAAATTCTTGCCAAATTGCCTACAAAACGACAATCACTCTTCTTTTCGGCCACCATGCCAAAAGACATTGTAGCCCTTTCCCATAAAATTTTAGGTAATCCGGAAAAAGTAATTATAAAACCAGAACAGACTACTGCAGAGAAAGTAGAACAATCTGTATATTTTGTAAGAAAAAAATCAAAACCCAAATTACTGATACACTTGCTGCAAACTGATGCGATCAATTCCACCATAGTATTCTCGCGAACAAAGCACGGGGCAAATAAAATCGTCAGGGAATTGGGTAAAGCGGATATCGTCGCCGAAGCCATTCATGGCAATAAATCACAGGCTGCACGGCAAAAAGCACTAAACAATTTTAAAAGTGGGATCATCAAAGTCCTTGTTGCTACGGACATCGCAGCACGTGGCATTGATATTGAGGAAGTGTCGCATGTCATTAACTTCGATTTGCCAAATATTCCTGAGACCTATGTACACCGCATCGGCCGAACAGGACGAGCGAGCAAGAGCGGAATGGCCTTATCGTTTTGCGATACAGAAGAAAGGGAATTTTTACGTGACATTCAGAAATTGATCGAACAGAAAATTCCTGTGATCGAGGAGCATCCATTTATAAATACTGCTACGGAAGAACCGGTGCAAAGCCAGGTGCAGCGGTCAAAACACCATACCAGGCCCTCAAATCAAGGTGGCGGGGGAAACAAGAACCGCAATAAGCGTAGAAGAAGCTATTCGCAAAAACGTGACTAGCGGCAATTAGAAAATCTTCAAACTAAAATATATGTCAGACGGAACAAATAGAAATCACATCAAGGTCGGCCTGGAAGTAGATATTGTACAGAAACATGACCAACGAAGCGGTAACCTGACAAGTGGAGTAGTGCAACGCATTCTAACAAAATCATCGAATCACCCACATGGGATAAAAGTGCAGTTGGAATCAGGTGAAGTTGGGCGTGTGAAAGATATCCTATAATCGATCCTTGATTTTTTGATATTCCTATCTTATGTAAACAGGGAACTAGTGTCAAGTCAAGTGTGGTGTTTCGGTTAAGCCGAAGTAGTTTATATTCCTGGCAAGGCATAA
>JAUUZS010000394.1 GCA_030589835.1 Cyclobacteriaceae bacterium | reverse complement strand
CAGCCAGAATATATTCCGCTTACCAAAAATACCACCCCGACAAAAGTGCTGAGCGATAAGAAATCAAGCATTCAGGTGATAGCAGGTAAATTTGAGGGCCTTACCGGTCTGGTCCAACCCTACTCTCCACTCCTGATTATGAGGTTGAATCTAAAAAAAGAGGCTGCTGTAGAAATTCCAATTCCTGAAAACTTCAATGCGCTGGTGTATCAGCTTGATGGTAAATTAGAATTCAATAATGAACATAAAGGTGTTGCCAAGCAGCTGACATGGTTTGAGCAGGATGGGGATGGAATTGAAGTAAAAGCATTGGAAAACACAAGGGCAATCTTGTTGGCAGGAGCACCAATCTCTGAAGAAGTAGTGACTCATGGTCCGTTTGTTATGAATACTGAATCACAAATATTAGAAGCCATGCGCGACTATCAGTTGGGAAAAATGGGGATGCTTGTGGAAGACTTTAGTTAGAATTATAAGGAAATAAGGGTGGAAAAGATTGATATAAGATTGAGTGAGATTGAAAATAGTTTGACGGAAGATTGATGGGAATCTACTCAATTATACATGGTTTTACCGTTATCTTAATGAAAAACTTTAGTCCAAGGGCCGGAAGCCTGCCTACCGGCCAGGCAGGTCCGAAGTCAGGAGTCAGAAGAAAAAGACTTCCAAAATCAGTTAATGTTTCTTATTCCTGCGTTGGGTTTTCACCTTTTTTTACTTTGGTCTCCGGTCTTCCGACTTCTGACACATTTTATTATCTTCCATTAAATTCAGGGTAGAACCTTATACATAACATGACTTCGAATTATCATAAATAAATTCACTAAAACCAATTTCAATAATGCAAAAATCTCATATCGCAGCAAAACAACCTGTAGAAGTGACTCTTGAAGCAGGAAAGACCTACGCATGGTGTGCTTGTGGCATATCCAAAAAACAACCATATTGTGATGGCACGCACAGCAAGACGGATTTAAAGCCACAAGTTTTCAAGGCAGAAAAATCGGAGACCGCCTGGCTTTGTCAGTGCAAACAAACCGGTGGCTCTCCTTTTTGTGATGGGACACATAATGGTTTGTAGGTCGTGTGAATTTCTGTTTCTGAAGCTTTCAGCTCATTAGAATGTGCTACTCGCCACTCAGCTTTTCTCGAAGAGAAATCTAAGAGTGGAAAATCAGCATAATTTTATATACTGCTCAAAAGGAAATAGTCCCAAAACTATTCTAGGGTGATAATATTTAAAACATGTTGTACCTTTAAGTGTAGATCAATGGATATTATTTAATCAATCTAATATAAAATCAATGAGTAATATTAAATCTATTATAAGCGATATTGAAAATCTACCAATTGAAGATTTAGAACTTCTGTTGCAAAAAATCATTAATAAACTAAATAAATCAAATCGATTTCATTCCATTATATCTGAGTATAAAGGAATTGGCGAAGGGATATGGAAAGAGGATGCTCAATCTTACATCGAAAACCTGCGAAAAGAGGATAGAAAATGAAGGTATTTATTGATACTGCGCCATTCATTTATTTGCTGGAAAAACATCCCGATTATGCAGAGTTTGTCGAAAAATACTTAACGGACAAACTTGTTGAAAATGAAGAATTGATCACAAGTGTTATAACAATCCTGGAATTTGGAGTAAAACCTGAAAGAGATGGAAATAGAGAGATAAATCATAAATTTGAAGAATTTTTAGAAAGGTTAGGTATTGAAGTGATTGATGTAAATAAATCGATATCAAGAAAAGCTTATCAATTGTGTGCAAAATACCCAGCATTGAAAGCAATGGATAGTTTACAGATAGGAGTTGCTCTAATAGAAAAATGTGACACTTTTTTGACAAATGACTTCAAACTAAAGCAGATAAGCGAACTTCAAATTGATATTATCGACTTTATAAAATAGACTTTCAGAAACACAGTGTACATACCAGTAAGTGTAAAAAAATTGATAGCTGTTTAAACGAACAATTTTTTCTACCAGTTCATTTTCCTATTTTTGAAAACTTTTTAACCAAATTTATAATTTATGAAGATCCTATTTTTCCTTTCCTTCGCAATACTAACCCTGGGCAGTTGTACTGAAAAACAAGCTAACTGGAACCAATATTTGGGAGCAAACCGAAATGCTACGATCTCAGGAGCCGGCATATTGCGTTCGTGGCCGGACGATGGACCCAAAGAGTTGTGGTCGCTACCCTTGGGTTCCGGTTTTGGAGGCGCAAGTATTTTTGATGATGAAGTATTTGTATTGGATCGGATCGTTGGGGAGGCCGATGTGTTGCGATGCGTAGATTTGAACACCGGAAAAGAAAAATGGAATTTTCAATATGAAGCTAAAGGTGAGCTGCCTTATCCGGGTTCAAGGACTGTACCTACTGTTGATGAAAACCACGTATGGAGCGTGGGGCCACACGGGAACCTGCATTGTATTGATAAAAATACACATCAGTCTATCTGGACGCATGATCTTTTGTCAAAATACGGTGGTGAATTGCAAAGGTGGGGATTTTCAATATCCCCAATTGTGTATAAAAATTTGGTAATTGTTTCTCCACAAGGAGAAAAAGCCGGAGTGGTTGCCTTCAATAAATTAACGGGCGAAGTTGTTTGGGAGTCACGACGATTGACGGGGTATCGCTTTCATGTATCACCTGTTTTGGGGCAATATGGTGGCGTGGATCAGGTAATTATGATCAGTTCGTGCGTGAAAAATGACGGCCTGAGCACGGATGAAGTGGTTGCCTTCGAAGCCAACACCGGAAAAGAACTCTGGAAATATGAAGGATTGAATTCATTTGCCAGCATTTCTCCGGCAACAATAGTCGATGGTCAAAGATTGTTGCTCACCGAATGTGCATACAACGATAAATACGATCCTGTTACTGTACTATTGGAAATCACAAAAGAAAAGGAAGAATTTGAGGTAAAAGAGTTATTTTTCAATACTGAGGCGGGCAGTAAAATGCATCCTCCGGTGATCTTTGAAAATCATATTTATCTGAATAGCACAGGAAATCCCATGCAAATGACCTGCATGACCATGGATGGCAAAGTGGTCTGGGAGAAAAAATCTGCACCAAATTTTCAGCTTGGTGGACTTATTTTGATTGACGGGTTAATCATCAACCAAAACGGGAAAAATGGAGATATTCACTTTATCGAACCTTCTCCCGAAGGATATAGAGAGCTTGGCAAAGCCTCTTTTTTCAATTCAAAAAATTCGCAAGCCTGGTCACCATTGGCATTTGGCAAGGGAAAATTACTGATTCGCGATATGGAGAAACTGGTTTGCGTGGATTTGAAAAATAAAGTCGATTGAATGTAGCCCTAAAATTGTATATAAAATCGATTGGCCTTTACTTTAGTTATTATCAACCAAAACTATCGGGACACAGACCTTTACTCAAAAGAATCCGACTTGTATTTAAAAGGGTGCAATATCCATCCCAAGGGGATCAAATCCCCTATAAATTCGCGATAAACCACTATTTCCTTTTCCTCGCACAGAGTTTCTCGAAGAGGCCTCTGAGATTGAAGGACTTGCTCAAGTATTAGCCGATATGCATCCAATTTTATCCCCCATAAAGCGTGATTTTTAGCAAAATATTAGAATCGAATTCAATTGAAATTGTAGAAAATTTTAAAACACGCTACCTTGTTCGAACAAGATTTTTTAATATATAACCTGGGATCATGAAAAGGACAACTGGCATTAAGCTTCAATTGGGAATGGCCATTGGCATGGTTTTAATTTCTATTTATATGACTATTTCGTATTACCATTTCACGATAAACATTAATGCTGAAATCTTAAAAAGCGGTATTTTTTATGCATGGATTTTTTCCATTTTAGCATGGCTTAGTAAAGTGATTTACGATTTGAGGCGAATCAGGAAACTGAATCGAATCCATTGATTCCTCAAATCAGCGGCATGTCAGGAAGAATATTTTGAGGCTTCTTCGGTATCGTGTCTTTCATAGAAGACTTTGAGGATGACAAACAACCTATATGCCGTGTTAATTTCTATTTCTATTTTCCACTTATCACTATTTTCATTCCATTTTTAATTTTCAGTGCTTATCTTAACGCCAAGAAATTAAAAACATTGAAACTCAATAAAAAATACAACCTGATCTTTACGGCCACGGGACTTATTGTCCTGGTGGTGCTACTCAATTATCTATTGGTATACGTAGAGCGTGGAGATCCAAGCTCCAGCATCAAATCATTTTCTGATTCCCTTTGGTATATGATTGTTACGCTTACCACCGTTGGTTATGGTGTTTACTCTCCGGCAACCAATATGGGTAAAATAATCGGGATGATATTTATTTTAGGAAGTCTGGGTGTGTTGGGTTATTTAATAAGTACACTATCAAGTAAATACCATACAATTATGGAAGAAAGAAAACTTGGGTTTCGCGGCACTCAATTTGAAGAACACATCATATTTATCGGCTGGAATGAATTTAGTCGCATGGTGGCAGAAGAGATTTATCATACCTCAAAGAAAATCGCCATTGTCACCAAACAAAAAGATGAAATCGACTTAATCTATACCCAATTTGGTAAGGAAAATACCTTCGTGCTGTTTGCCGACTACAATGACCTGGATTCGCTCGAGAAGGCAAACGTCTCGAAATCCTCAGCAGTGTTCATCAGCATTCCCGATGATGCGCAAGTCCTGCTTTACGT
>JAUUZS010000416.1 GCA_030589835.1 Cyclobacteriaceae bacterium | reverse complement strand
ATAATGGCAAGCAATTTTTTAGCCGGGCGATAGATTTTGGCTATTCCAAGCATTCGGAAGAAACATTTAATATCTGGGATAGGGAAAAGGCGCTTGGCGATTTGGTCTGGGTGATCCGCAATTTCAGACCGGATATCATTATTACACGATTTAATACCATCCCCGGAACAACCCACGGTCATCATACAGCATCGGCACTTCTGGCCGAAGAAGCTTTTGACCTTGCCGGTGATGAGACCAAGTATAGCGAACAACTGATCTATGTAGCACCATGGCAAGCCAAAACATTATATTGGAACACCTATTGGTGGAGAAGAAGCGAGCATCAAAAAGATACCGCCGATTTGATCGGATATGATGTGGGAAAATACAACAGGCTTATCGGATTGTCTTATACCGAAATTGCGGCATTAAGCAGGTCCAGCCACAGGAGCCAGGGATTTGGAGCCACAGGAAGCAGAGGGATTCAAAAGGAGTATTTGCAATATGTAAAGGGTCAAAAAGCAGAGCATGATGCATTTGAACTAGTAGATCTTAGCTGGAAAAAACTTGAGGGAGGGATGGAAATTGAAGCGGAGATAGACCATGTGCTCTCTGTGTATAATCCCATGCGCCCCGAAGCAGTGTTGGGCAATTTTTTGAAGTTAAGGAAAAAGGTGTTGGATATCCAGGATGATTTTTGGAGGCAAAGAAAGCTTAAAGAAATTGATGAGCTCATTTATGCGATAAGCGGCCTTTACCTTGAGGTAAAGGCTGACGATTATACCGCCAGCCCTGGCGATGAGGTCAACCTCGAAATTGAAGCCATAAACAGGTCTTCTGCCAATATTACCTTGAAAAAAGTCACCTTCAACACCATTGGAGTTGGATCCAACTATGCCATGGAATTGAAAAATAATGTTGCTCAAAATATTAAAACTAAAATGGTGATTCCCAATTCGGCCAATTATTCACAGCCATATTGGTTGAAAAATAAACATCAGATTGGAATGTTTGAAATAAGTGACCAACGACTGATTGGAAAAGGAGAAAATGATCCCGCTGTAATGGCTGGTTTTTTACTAAATGTAGAAGGGGAGGAAATTACCTTTTTCAAACCCGTTGTTTATAAAAGAAATGACCCTGTTCGGGGAGAGGTTTACCGCCCTTTTGTCATTGCCCCTCCGGTGTTTGTCAATATTTCGGGGAGTGTGGTAATCTTTGCAAATCAAGCATCTCAGGAGATAAAGGTAGAGGTGAAGGCAGGAAAAGCCAATTTGAAAGGAAACGTAAAATTGAAATTGCCAGATACCTGGAAGATAGCACCATCGGATTATGAATTTGAGCTATCCCAAAAAGGAGAGGTGGCAACTTTCCTTTTCAAGGTCACCCCACCTGACATTCAGGAAACTGCCACAGCAAGTGCGTTAGTGACCCTCAAAGATAAAACCTATAACTATAGCTTTGATGAGATTAGCTATGATCATATTCCCGCCCAGTTGTTGTTTCATACATCGGATATAAAATTTGTGAAACTCGATCTGAAAAAGGGGCAGGAAAAGATAGGTTATGTCATTGGCGCCGGAGATAATATCCCGGAAAATTTAAGACAAATCGGGTATGAAGTAGAGGTGATCAATGATATGGATTTTAATGTGCAGAACCTCGATCGATATGATGTAGTTATTCTGGGAATCAGGGCTTTAAATACCGTTAACCGGCTTAAATTTGATATGGACAACTTGCTGGAATTCGTGAATAGGGGAGGGAATTTGATTATACAATATAATACAAGCCACAGATTGGTAACAGAAAATTTTGCTCCATATCCATTGAAACTTTCACGCGACAGAATTGCCGTTGAAGAGGCGGAAGTAAAAATAATAAATGAGGCCCATCCGGTGATGAACCACCCGAATAAAATCAGTCAAAACGATTTTGACGGTTGGATCCAGGAGCGGGGTTTGTATTTCCCAGGAAGCTGGTCTGATGAATATGAGCCAATTCTTTCCAGTCATGATCCGGGAGAAGATCCGCTAATAGGAGGGTTGTTGGTGGCGAAATTCGGGAAAGGAAATTTCATCTATTCGGGGTATTCGTGGTTCAGGGAGCTGCCTGCCGGTGTGCCCGGGGCATATCGGATATTTGTAAATATGATTTCCATTCCGGAGAATAAACCATAAACTAAATGAGACCTATTATTTAAAGGAATGTCTAACTATTTGGTGTATGTCCATAAAATTGTTTATCTGAATCAGACACCAAGTTTATTGATAGGCTCTATTTATGCTATAATAAATCATTCAGCTTTTTTTTCATAGACGACTTCGCCTAACGCATGACCACTCATCTGGTTGTTTTCTAATTTTGGTGCCAATCCATTTGTTTGTATATAAATGGCGGCTTTCTGAGTTTGTTGTGCTGAGCTACGAAAAATATTATCCTTCAATAAAAGATCTTGGGCCTGGGAATTGATAGAAAATCCATAGCCGCCTCCATTCGTTCCATTATTTTCAATAATATTCTTTACAAATGTATTTCTGTGCGGGGCATTAGCAGGCCGTTCACCACGCAAATGAACGCCATCGCCTTCATTGCTAAAAATAAGGTTCCCTTCAAAGATCACATCTGTATCTTTGTGCCCCGTGCAAATACCAAATCGACCATTGTGATGAAATTTATTGCCTTTTACCTGGCTTTGATACACCCTCCAGCAAATGAAAAGACCATCCACATCATTGTGGTGAACATTATTGTTTTCGATCACAGAAAAAGGAGAACCTGTTCCCGGATGTAAACCTGTGTTCCCACTCCCAGTGATCTCACTATTTCGTATAGTCACATTTTCAGTGATTTGCCAACTTATACCCTCACCGTTATAATCCTTAACCAGAACATTATCTACAGTTATTTTTTTTGATTTAAATATTAATATTCCAGCGCTATTGCATCCATCTGCCTTCGTATTTTCAGACCTGTTTCCATCAACTGTTAGATTTGAAACACTGGCATTTTCCGTTCCTATAAATTCGATTACGGAAGATGCATTGGAAATGAGTCCTTCATGGTCGGAGCGGTAATCACGGATCAGGTAGTCATCAATATAGATTATATTTTCCTGAATATCAGTTATATACGCTGTAGAAACATTCCAACATGAACTTTTATTTTTGTCAGTTACCTGTACTTTCATACCGATTTCAAATCCATCTGAGTTCTCAACGGTAAGCTTCAACTCACCATAATCGGCATCAACGATAAATCGTGTTTGAACTCCATCAGCCTTTTTTAAGATAGTTTGTTCTCCCGACCCGATCAGTTTAACATTTGATTTCATCCTTACCGGAGCTACTATTTCAAAGGTCCCTGCATTTAATTTTACCGTACCTCCGGTTTCTGCGATTGCATCAATTGCAAACTGAATGGCCTGATTATCAAACATGGTAATGTCAGCGTTACTGCCACCAACAGTAATCGTATGTGCTATAAACTTGGGAGAGACCAGCGCATCAATTTTGCTCGTTAGGTGTTGGGCTATTAACAAAGTATTGCAAAGAAGCAGAATAAACAGACTAAGCGTTTTCATAATGAATTTATGGAATTGTTCAGATAAATATAAGTAATATTTTCTTTAACTAGTGTCTATCCATAAAGTCCGCTATCTGCGTTACGCCTACTTGGTCGGCAGACAGGCTTGCTCTCAAAATGATCAACTACGAGCTTAACTTACTGTCCACTTAAATATTGCAGGTCCAGAAACGCATAGATCGGACATTATGGACAGGATCTAATTATTTTGGGGAAATGCCGTAAGAAGTCAAGGTTTTAAAATATAAATGTAAATTATCATCGCCATATTCTATAATATGCTAAATAAATTAATGTTATATAGGGTATTTGATAATACTTAATATTATATTCATTGCCTCGAATAAATTCTAATATCATAATTGGAGTTTTCACCAAAGCGATATGAAATTTAAAGTCTCTAATAAAAGCTGGATATTATTAAGCACTGCCATTGTTATAGGAATAGTATTTAGTATCTATTTCCTGGTGTATGTGAAAGGAAAGGAAAAGGCCATCATTTCCAATAATTTCAGGGTGCTACAGCAAGTAGTCTATAATATAAAGTCCTTAGAAAACAGCTATCTGAACAATGCCAGGATTAAAAAGAAAAATACGGCGAAAAGTCTGGAGGTAAACCGAAACTTGCTTGCGGTCACTCAACAGCAGATTTTTGAAAACGAGAACGCTTTTAAAACGTTAAATACTGACATATTTTATGGTAATGAAGGAATTTTCTTTCGAGTAGATGATGAATTAAGCTGTAACACCTGCAATTATTATTTTACCAGCTACGATGTTTTTTTTGATAATGAATTATTTCAAAGAAAAGATGTTTTTGATCAGATCATGATTACGGAAGTAAAAAAGGAAAACGAATTTCTCACAAGGAATGTACTATACTCAAATCGGTCTGAAATGTGTTGTTGGTAATTTTTTTCAAGAAGTGACTTGATCTCTTCGGGTTGAAAGGACAGGT
>JAUUZS010000392.1 GCA_030589835.1 Cyclobacteriaceae bacterium | reverse complement strand
CGCCATTAAATGTATTATAAAAGGCCAGTTGAAATGTTTTATTTAAAATGCTTTGAAGACCGTTGTAAAATCCTGTCTCCAGGCCGGCTTTCACACGCTCAACATCAATTTCTGAAATGCTGTCACTTTCAAATTTCTCAAAAGATTCAAAAACAGCTTTCTCAATTTCATCGAGGCTCTTGCCTTGATTGGCGGTGATATTTATCCTGAATAATCCCGCTAATTCCATGGAGTTATTGCGCACTGAAGTCCGTGAAGTCAATTCTTTATCCTTAATCAACACTTTATACATTGGCGCTTTTTTGCCATCTGAAAGAATCTGGGCCAGGAAATCCAACGCATATGCGTCATCATGATATTGCTCCACTACCGGCCAGGTCATATTTAGTTGCGGGGCATTAGCAAAATTGTCTTCATGAAAAAGTTTGATGGTTTCATTTAAGGATACATTCTGAGGCGCCATGGCAGACACATCCTCTCCTCTTTTTATTTCACCAAAATACTTTTCCACCAACGCTTTCGCCTGTTCTGTTTCAAAATCCCCGGCAACTACCAAAGTAGCATTATTTGGACCATAAAATTTTTCATAAAATTCTACCACATCAGCAACAGAAGCATTTTTCAGGTCTTCCATCTCACCAATTACCTGCCAATTGTAGGGATGACCTTCTGGGAAAATTGCTTTATTGATCACATAGTTGGTATGTCCATATGGATTATTATCGACACGCTGACGCTTTTCATTCACTACGACATCTTGCTGATTGGCAAAGGCGCTTTCTGTAATGGTATTTTTAAAAAATCCCATTCGGTCAGATTCCATCCACATGATGGTTTCCAATGCATTTTTTGGGACAATCTCATAATATGCCGTTCCATCTTCGAAGGTAAAACCATTTAATGTCCCTCCTGCATCCTGGATTTTTTTGAAAAACTGATCCTGGCCAATGTGTTCGGATTCCTGGAAAAGCATATGCTCAAATAAGTGTGCAAATCCGGTCCTGCCGGGTTTTTCACGATTGGAACCCACGTGATAAATAACTGCAAGTGAAACAATGGGATCTGAATGATCCTGATGCAAAATAACCTGAAGGCCATTTTCAAGGTTGTACTTTTCAAAATCAACGGATAAGGTTGCGTCAGATTCTCCTTTATCAAAATTGCAACTACTCACAAAAAGGAAAAGTAGTATCGCGATAAAGGAAACTTGGAAATTAGAGGTTTTCATAATAATTACTCATTTAGTTAAATATTGTTGATAGGTAAAATATGGTTTTAAAAACAAAGGAAGTGTTGTGTTCTACTAAAAAAAACAATAATCTAAGATAATTATTTAAAAGCGCACAACAAACTATTTGGGAATTATAGTCATAAACCTGATGTTTACATTTTAATCTGTACATGCAATTTTCATACAATCACTTTTATGGTAAAATATATACTTAACGATCAAATAATAGACCAGGACAAGGCCTTTATTCATGTGAGCGACCTGTCTTTGCTACGAGCTTATGGCGTATTTGACTTTTTCAGATTGGTCGGGCTAAAGCCTCTGTTTTTTGAAGATCACATCGACCGGTTTTTCAACTCTGCCGATGTCTTAAGACTGAAATGCCCGGTGGGTAGGAAGAAATTGAAATCCATGATATTGGAAATTATCTCGACCAACAAAATCGAAAATTCAGGGATCAGGATCGTATTATCAGGTGGCGAGTCTCCCAACGGATATGCCATTGGCAATCCAACACTTTTTGTGATCAATGAGCCCATCAATCCTTTGCCAGATAATCATTTTACAGATGGAATTAAGTTGATGAGCCATCAATACATGAGGGATATTCCTGAGGTAAAAACAATCAACTACCTGATGGGCATATACAAATTGCCCGACTTACAAGCAAAAGGGGCTCTTGATTTGCTTTTCTATTGGGATGGCAAAATTTCGGAGCTGACAAGAAGCAACTTCTTTATGGTAGATCAAAATGATACCATCGTAACACCGGGAAATGGGGTACTAAAAGGCATAAACAGAAAACACGCACTGGAAATTGCCAAACAAAAATTTAAGGTCGAAGAGCGGGATCTTTTCATGAAGGAATTGGCAACTGCCAAAGAAGCATTTATCACCGGAACCACAAAAAAAATTATGCCCGTTTGCCAGGTTGATGACCAAGTCATTGGCGATGGCTTGCCCGGGCCTGTTACATCAGCATTGCAACACCTGTTTGAAGGGCATATTGAAGCGTATTTAAAGAAAAAAGTTTGAATTGAACTAAAATTTGGAGTGCCTGCCTACTGACAAAGCCAGACCTAAAGTTGCTGAGGGCTCAACAGCTTAAGGTATTCTATATACTTGAGGCTCCGAGCACGTTTCTTCCTCATATTGGTTAGCTTTTATAAATTACCAGACTCCCAACATAAATATATATCAATAGATTTAAGATTAAGTTTCCTTATGTGAAACTTAATTTCATATATTTGCGCATAAGTATATGAAGGTACATTTGATAAAGAAACAAGCTATTGAGGATTATGTACTTAAAAATGCCCGGAGTAGAACATCTTTTGAGATATAGTTGTCAATCTTAAAAAGAGCTGACTGGAAAGACCCTAATGAGATTATTTCAACTTTTTATAGTGCAGATATTCTTGGAAAGGGTTCTGATAGAATTGTGTTTAATATTGGCGGAAACAATTACAGAATGATATGCAAATATCATTTTGGGGAGATGAAAGTTCATTTGTTTGTCAAGTGGATTGGCTCTCATGCAGATTATTCAAAACTCTGTAATGAAGGAAAACAATTTGACGTTAGTACCTTCTGATTTTGGATTAAAAAAGATTGAAATGGAAACTTTAAAATTCACAATAATAAAGAGCAAAGTACAATATGACCATTATTGCGCTATTCTCGAAGATTTGATAGCTCAGGACGATAAGAAAGTTCAGGATGAGATTGATTTACTTACCTTGTTGATAGAGCATTGGGATAGAGAACACAATACTATAAGCGATTCAGACCCAATTGAGATACTTAAATCATTGATGACAGAGCATAATTTAAAAGCTAAAGATTTAATCAATATTCTGAACCTATCAAAAGGAACAATTTCAAAGGTTTTAAATTACCATAAAGGATTATCGAATTAAACAATTCGTAAACTTTCTGATTATTTTAAATTTTCACAAGAATCATTTAATCGACCTTACAGATTGATTAATGAGGTAAACAGATATTCTCGAAATACAAGTCTGATGAATACACGGAAAAAATTGGTAGAAGTCAGGTAAAGCAACATTGCACAGCCAATAATAAACCCTTATGGAAAAAAGGGTATAATTCAGTAAATTAAGAATTGGAAATCCTACCATTGAAATAAGGAAACCGCAAGAATTAGTGCATTATTGAGACTGAAAATTCAATCTAATCAGCATGACATCTTAGCCGAATGGGTATCGCCAACCTATGTTTCACCTTCAACCTCTAATGTAGTTTTAGCGAATCTACCTTTTCCAGTGTACTGGGATTTACCACTTCCATTTCTACGCTATTCCCATCAACATGAAAAAACACCAATGCATTTTGCGTGGTAAACCCTGAGGTAAATGGCGTCCATGGGGTTTGTTCCTGAGAATAATAAGGCGCCCCGGCTGCACCATTATTAATCTGATAGATGGTTCTTTTCAATTCAATCTTCTGAGGCAAATACACTTTAGGGTATCGATTGGTTTCTGGGCCGACCTCTGTTTTGCAATAGTTATGTTCGTCACCTGTGAGGATAGCCCGCACCTTGGTGCTTTGGTTTACCACGATTTCCAACAAATCGTCCCGGCGCTCAATAATTCCCTTGGCAAGCCTTTTTCCTGCCACTATTGCCCGATAGTCGTTTTTACCACCATACCACATGTCGTCCTGTACGTGTCCGCCGTTAGGAAAAAATGGGGTGTGCTGCGTCACAAAAATGTGGTCAATATTTTCGTCTTTTTCCAAATTTGTGATCGTTTTCTCCAGCCATCTAAGCTGATTATCCATAATATATCCATGGAGGTTACCTGACACAAACTGAAGAAATCTCGTAGAAGGAGCATACCAATAGTTAGAATTCATAACTACCACCGCCACATTATCATAAGTATAATGGTAGACATTTTCTGAATAAGCCGGGAAATCCTCAGTAGATGCGGAAGGATCGTAAATTGCCCCGTCTTCACTTACAGGACCATTTTCCGGGTTCACAAATTCTTTGGCATAAAGATACTCCGATGATTGAGTGGTGTAGGGGAATTTATCAACTTCTATTTTAATTTTGGTTTCGGGGTCAAAGAATATATTCGTAAGTGCTTCATGATTTCCCATGCCGGTGTACACAGGAAAATAATGTGCAAAGGATTCGATTGATCTTTTCCAGTTTGCATATTCGAGTTCAGCCTCATCCATGTATGATTTGTATCCTGTAATCATATCTCCTGTAAACTGCATAAAAGAAACCCCTTTGAAAGAATTTAGAGCCATAATTTTTTTCATAATATAAGCATTAGCGCCTCCCATATCCCGCTCTCCTCCTCCACTTCCTGATCTGGAATCACTTGCATATGAAAAAGTAAATTTTGTCCTGCTACCGGGTTCCGGAGCAGTCTTAAGGCTATACGATTGTGCATTATTTCCATAAACAACCTTATAATCATACTTTTTATTGGGTTCCAATCCCTTCAGCACAATTT
>JAUUZS010000064.1 GCA_030589835.1 Cyclobacteriaceae bacterium | reverse complement strand
CTATGGAGGAACAGTAGTGTATGGTACGGGCTACCAATACACACCTGGGTATGGCGCTTATTATTATCCACGACCACTTACCTGGGGGTTTGGAGAGCATTACAGCCCTTATGGTGGATGGGGTTTTTCAGTAGGAATCAGCTATGGATGGATGGGATGGGGCTTCCACCCTTACCCCCGCGGTTATTGGGGTGCAAGAGGATATCATCATGGCTATCGACATGGTTACCACAGAGGATATCATCATGGATACAACAGGGGATATAGAGCCGGATATGCTGCAGGATCAAGAAACTCAAACCGTAATGTTTATAAAAACAGGCCTAATGGAGCAAGAAATCCCGGGAATATCGCAAGAACGCAGCCAGCCAGAAATATGAACAGTAAAGCAAGGCCCTCAACAAAACCAAACAATATGTATTCTGATAGGAATGGCAATGTAAGCCAAAGAAATCAGAATGGTAGCTGGGATCAAAAATCAAACAGATCCGCTAACCAAAGGCAAAGTCAAAGTGCGCAAACCAGTCCATCAACCAGTCAAAGTCAGCAATTGAACCGTTCATCTCAAAACAGAAGCAGGGGCACTCAAAATTATAACAGTTCGAGATCCTATAGTGGAAGTCGAGCAGGTGGTGCAAGCCGAGGGGGAGGCGGAAGAAGACGATAAATAACAAATTGTTGGACATCGAATTTAGGACATGTCATGAATCAGGATGCCCAGGGAAGTATTCATGTGTACCAAAAATTAGATTACAGTGGGCTTTTTCATTTAAAATAAGTATATTGTTTGACCCATTTGTTTTATTGAATTGTGGTTTGTAAAACCTTATGTATCATTTAATTTCAAATGTCATGAACTTTAAGCCAAAACTAGATAAAAAAGACCAGCCAGCATCAGGTGAAAATTCGGTAAAAAGTTATGAGCCAATCACCAAATACATGGCCAAGGATTTAATCACATTCAAACGTGATACGGAAATCAATGAAGTAATTGATACCCTTCTTGAAAAAAGAATCTCCGGCGCTCCCGTCCTGAATGAACACCAGGAAATTATCGGCGTTATCGACGACAAAGATTGCCTGCATGTTCTCGTTGATAGTGTGTACCATAATTTGCCCATCCGCAAACGTGTAGTGGATACCTACATGACAGATGTGTATAAGACGATTAAGATTGATTCCGATATTGTTGATGTCGCCAATGAATTTCTTAAATCGAACTTCAAAAGGTTTTTAGTTGTAAATGACGACGGGAAATTAATGGGACAGGTAAGTCGTAGAGATATTCTGAAAGCAATTCAATCGGTAAACCGCACCAATTGGCACAAACAGAACTGAGGAATGTTTTACTCCTTTCAACTTGGTTATAAACTAAAGCCTAAAAGGTAAAAGCTTAGAGCGGTAAAGCAAAAAAAATCTTCTGATTTGCCCGTTAGTATCTAAGTTATAATGTTCGTTTATTATTTGGCAAAAGTTTGGGGTGAACTAAAGTAGTAAAGAATTCTTCAACATTAGGCCTTCCTTGCCGGTAGGCAGGCACTCTAAATACTTGAAACTCTAGCCACTTTTCTGGCTTGTCCAGCTTAGGGTATTTTGGATTTCGGAGTGGGCTAAGAGATCAGATTTTAAGTGGCCTTATTTACCCTGCCCGCGATTTGATTTTTTACCTATTTCATGAACATCAAAGATCGGCAATCCATTTTGCGTTATCCCCTCGACACAAATTTGAAGCTTTCTGGCATCATCAGAATTATAAAAGCCGATTTTGGCCCTGCCACGACGATTTGTAATCACCTGAGGATTCCAATACAATGTTGATCTCAAATCAGGTTTTGATTCTTGCTCCGTGCCCCTGACATGATTTGGAGACACAAATACTTTTGCAGGACTTATCCCTGGCAACACTATTTCTGTAAAATTATCAGGCTGGGAATTTAATAGCTGACTTATGCCTTTTTTGGTGTAGAGTGAAATAATCCCACCTCCCCGCTTTAATGAAGTTCTATTTTCCGCACCTTTAATCAATTCCACTCTTTCAATATTCCTAGGGTTAATTTTATTGAGTATTTCTGTTATCTTCCCTGATTCAAATACAAAATAATCCGGTGTATTCTTGTTGTGACCTGAAGCTAAAGTGCCCATGCCAGGCGGGTCGTATAAAATCGTTCCATCAACAATTATGAGTGGGTCATGATCTTCACCCCGTATTCTTATTTTAGCCTCTCCCCCATCTTTCCTTACAGATAACCCCGAAAACCGGCCACTAAACACCTGCAACATATTTGGATATTCATGGTATTTGCTGTCCATCAAAATAACGTTGGCGGGTTGACCTAAGGGATTGTCCCGGATGTTATTTTCAAATCCCGGTTTTGCTGATGTTGTTGGTGGGACAGGTTCAATACCCTTCAATTCCATTTTTTCTGATTGAGTTAGCTCCAGGTACTTTTTACCATAATTAGGCAATTCAACCTGATCGGTTTCGAAGGTGCCCGAGGCCTGCACGGCTTTGTGTACATCAAATATCAAATCAACCAGGACTGGCTCGCCCATACTGTTATTTGCCTTGACCAGCACCCTCTGCTGATCGGGTATATAAAGTCCCGACAGCAGGAATCGTCCTGTACCGTCTGTTTTAATATACCAACTTCCCTTCTTCGGATCGGGCAGGCTTATCAAGGATATAAATCCATTTGCCAAGGGTGTATTGCCATGATGCTCCATTGCCACTCCCGTCAAAGCATAACCTTTATGGGGTTTTGAGGAAGGCTTTGCCTCCCTTGTCAGGCTATCGAATGAAACAATCTCTGGCAATACGGATTGCTGGCTGAGCATTACCCAATCCAATTTCTTTAAGGTTTCCCGGTCAAAATCACTAAATAATGCCCCCGGGGAAATAAGGTCGTTGTCGGCCAAATAACCAAGGTTGAAATAGCTCCTTATATTTCGTCCATGAGGATTTCTGGAAATTTTATCTTTATCAAGTACCGAAACCGAAACATTAGCATAGCTGAGTGGCTTTCCATTTTCATCGTTTATTTCCAGTACAAGATCTACTCTTTCCCTTGGGTTAATCTCTTTTTTGGCAACGTAATATTTTATCGTTGCTTCTTCGGGCTGATTTAAAAATACCAGCCTTTTGCATTGCAATTTTCCCTGATCATCCACCAGCAATATTTGTGCGGTACCGTTCGGCAAATTTGGCTTGGGAATTTCGGCTTTAAAAATCCCTCTGGTTATTGTCCCGATACGCCGGTCATATAAAATTCCATTAGATATAACCAGAATATAGAATTTTTTTCCTTCTAGTTTCATCGTGCCACGGACTGAAATATCTATAGAGTTGAGCTTCAGATTATTTACCATCACTGAGTACCCTTCATTTTTTGGCTTAGGAAAATCGATCTGTTGAAATTCATCGGACATAATCATGGGCCGGTATATCACATCGGAATTTGGCATGATAAAAATACTTCCCAATCCACCGTATTCACTTTTGATATTCGAAACCATTCGCCCTTCCTGATTAACAAGTCGTCCTTTAATATGGATTGTTTCCCCAAATTTATTTTTGGCGACATAGCCAAGTTGTGTAGGGATACCGCTTACTATCGATTCCCCTTCAGCATAAAAATTGAGTGTATTCACACTGTCTTTCAGGCGTTTATTGATTACCTTTTGTTCATTAGGTGCACTTATGATTTCCAATTCTTCCCGAAAGAACTGTTGATGATCAAAATTTTTCATCCAGTCTGTATAGGCTTCTAGTATAAACACACCGGATTCTAAATCCGGAGGAATTTCCAGGTGCCCATGGCCCACGCCGTTTTCAATATAATATGACCTGGAGACCAATACGGATCCTTCAGGAGATACAAGGTCAACATGCAGTACATCACTTTTATTTGTAGGGATATTAGTCGCCATATTTACCAGATATGCGCTAAACCATAAATGATCACCTGATAAATAGAAGGGCTTATCGTGATGAATGTACACTTTCTCTCTTTCTGCTGGCAAGTCAAAGTGCTTAAGTTGCTGTTTTACATGAACAATAAACGGGTCATTGTCCAGCTCGTAATCTTCTAGAATAATTTGATTTTTATTATTTATATAAATAGAACCAAAAGCCCGTTCTGCTTCAAAAGAAGCGATAACTTCGGCTTCGACCGGTGTACGCTTGACGATGATATTTTCATCCCAAAAAAGCTGGTTATATCCTATATTATCCAAAATTTCAGAATCCCTTTTATTGAATCTTAAAAGCCGGCCCCCGAGTCTTTTTCTTTTTGGAGGAGTATAGTATTCATAATAGCTCAGAAAAGACTTCGTTTCTACCTTATTGACGAATGTATCATCGTAATAGTAATCAAAATTTTGACCTAGCAGCATATAGTCCATTACCAGCTTCTCATCTTCACTTTTCTTAAAGGCGATTTCGCATGTCACTTTATAATTCTTCCAAGAGGCGGATCTCCCTTTAAGGGATATAAAATTTAAATTGTCATTTTCAATTGATCCAATCAACTTGAGTACTTCATAAGAATCTACATCAATCCATAATTCTCCTTCCATCGCAGGAATGGTAAGCCCGGTTTTCTTTTCAAAAAATATTTGCGCTACTTTCCGATTATTCACTGCCATGATTTTATCCAGGCGAAGATGGTACTCTTCGCGCACTTTGGCACTCACAGGCATAATGAGGTCATCGGTTTTTGGTTGAATGATGGTCAGCAACCTAACCATCAGCGTGAAATTCTTGTTGTAAATAAAAGAATCAATTGAAGACAACTTCAATGCATACCTGCCTTCTTGTACAGCCCAATCATCCACTCCATTCATGCTGAATTGCGTATCGTAAAAAATCTCATAGAGCTCTGAATAATCATCTCCATTTTTTGATATTTGTCTGTAAAAGGCCTTTCCATACTGGTTGCTTCTAAATTGGCCACTAATTTTATAGAATGCCTTCATCACAAGACGATAGGCATATTCATGGTTGCCCTTTCCTTTTATTACCAGTTCATCCATCAGGAGTTTCCCAGGGAGCAATTCGATAATTAATGGCGTATCGTCTTCGACTACAATTTCCAAAGGTTCATAGCTGAGATGGGAGACCACCAAAACAAAAGGAAGGCTATCAATCCGAAAAGAAAATTCACCAAGCGCATTGCTCGCCGTTCCCTTATACATTTCCTTGAGTGCGATATTGGCAAATGGAATCCGCTCTTTCGACTCCGCATTAATCACCTTTCCTGAAATATGCATATATTGGGCATAACCAACAACCTGAAAAGTCATGGTCAATGCTAATAAAATATACAGCTTATAAAGTTTCCTCATCAATGATGTTAGCCCATTAAATTTGTTCAAGGAAAAAATACAAATAAAAATATGCAGTAAAAAGAGAAATTGAATATTACTTAAAATGTTGACGATCTTCAAAATATCTTCAAAATAGCTTTATAATTTTGGTTGATTTTTATTATGAATGGTTATTTTTAATCTAATTCAGGAGGGTTACTTATCTGGTGAAATTACTTATTGTTGAAGATAACATAGAATTGTCAGAAAACATCCAAAGCTATCTGGCTAAAGAAGGCAGTATATGTGAGACGGCATTTACCTACAATCAGGCTATTGATAAAATTATATCCTTCGCTTATGATGTCATAATTCTGGATTTAATGCTTCCTGACGGGAATGGACTGGATGTGCTGAAAACGTTAAAGGATGAATCGTCTGAAGCAGGGGTATTGATTGCATCAGCCAAAAATTCTTTGGAGGATAAACTCGAAGGTTTGGATCTTGGAGCTGACGATTACATCACCAAGCCCTTTCATCTTTCCGAATTAAATGCAAGGGTAAAAGCCATATACCGACGGAAGAATTTTAATAATATAAAATTGCTTGAATGCAATGAAATAAAAGTTGACACTGAAGCTTGTGATGTATTTATTACCGAAACAAAGCTTGACCTTACCAAAAAGGAATATGAATTATTGGTTTTCTTTATTTCAAACCAAAACCGTGTATTGACCAAACAATCCATTGCCGAACATTTGTGGGGTGATCATGTTGATTATTACGATTCTTTTGACTTTGTTTACCAACACATCAAAAATTTGAGAAAAAAAATTATCCATGCAGGTGGCGGGGATTATATCAATACAATCTACGGCATGGGTTACAAATTCAATACCTCATCCTAATGAGATTACTGCTTAAGGTAACGCTTTATTATCTGATTATAACCCTGTTTGTTTTCGGGGTCGGGGGCATCATCAGTTTTAATATTTTTCAGACTCAGATACAAACTGAGACCGACAGGTACCTGATTTCGCGTTTATGGAGTCTTCAAAATTCAATCGAAAATGGGGAATCTCCTTTTGCCTTTATTTCTACCAACCTCAGCATCAGAGAAATAGATGACTCAAACGAGGAATCAAGTTTCTCCTTTGGCGATACATTGGCCGCTCACCCCAACCCCAGAATACAAAGACTGGAGACCCACAGAAAGCTACAAGTAATTCGGAAGATCGTTGGCAAAACCTACAAAATTGAGATTTTTGATGTCATAGTAGAATCAGATGATATTTTTGCCGGTGTATTCAAATCTCAGACACGCTTATTCATCATATTGGGAATCGCATTAGTGACCTTTAGTTTTTTGGTATCCACATGGCTATTTCGCCCATTTAATACGACGCTTCAGGCGATTAAGAATTTTCGTTTGAATGACGAAGGGGTCCTTAATTTGGAAAAAACAAACACCAAAGAATTTAAGGAATTGAATGCTATTCTCAATCGAATGATAGAAAAAAGTCAGATTGATTACAAAAACCTTAAAGAGTTTTCCGAAAATGCTTCCCATGAAATGCAAACTCCCCTTGCTGTGGCAAAAGGAAAAATTGAGCTCTTGATGCAGTACAAAAACCTCGATAAGGAGCAGCTGTTGTTAATCAATTCTTCGTATGAAGCCATCGACCATTTATCGAAAATGAGCAGATCCCTGGGATTACTTACTAAAATTGAAAACAATGAATTTACGAATTTGCAGAAAGTTAATCTCTCTGAAAAAATAAACAATTCCATTTTTGATTTTCAGGAATTATTAAGCCTAAAAGAAATTAAAATCGACCATCGTATTGAAGATCAGGTCATTGTGCATTCCGATCCAATTCTTATACAAGTCCTGATTACAAATTTATTTCAGAATGCCATAAGGCATAATATAGCCAGGGGAAATATTGTTGTGGAACTTACCCAAAATGCATTGATCATATCCAATGCCGGAGTACCATTGACTTCCCCCGCTGAATCACTTTTTAAACGATTTAAAAAAGACAATCAAAGTGGCAAAACCATCGGACTTGGATTGGCCATCGTCAAGAAGATTTGTGACATCAATAATTATGAAATTAGGTACGCTTATCAAAACGAACAGCACATATTAACGGTGGTATTTGATAAGAGTAAATAAGCCTCTCCATGCCTTATATCCTATAATATCGAGTGTAACAACTTCCTTTTCAAAGAAAAATTATATTTCTGCAAATATTCTAAACTATAAGCTCAATTACGGGTTTGTTTGTTGTTGTGTTATTTTTAAAACCACAAACTAGACCATCAATTAATAAAGGGCCTATTTTTGAAAATTGATTACAACATGCGAAGAGGCATAAAAAAGTCATTACATTCACGCTAGTTTACTTTTCCAATACCTCGACAGCAGGCTTAAAATAGTAGCTTTTTTTCCATGAGCAAATAATCGTTTTGACATGGGGAATTAATATATTACAATGTTTTTACATTTTTCACAAAAACCTATAACAATGAAACATCCATGGCATGATATCAGTCCAGGATTAAACAGTCCTGAATTTGTCAATGGTATAATTGAAATCCCAAAAAATATTAGGGCAAAATATGAACTCGATAAAAAAAGCGGATTACTGAGGCTGGATCGTGTTTTATATTCATCGATGTATTATCCCGCAAATTATGGCTTTATACCACGTACCTACTGCGACGACAAAGATCCGTTGGATATACTCGTTTTATCACAAATAACGATCGTTCCGCTATGTATTGTCCCTTGTAAAGTGATCGGCGTAATGCGCATGTTGGATCAAGGCGAAGCAGATGATAAAATAATTGCTGTTGCTGATAATGACATGAGCGTCATTCATTATGATGATGTTTCTGAATTACCGGATCATTTCTTTAGAGAGATCAAAAACTTTTTTGAGGATTATAAAAAACTGGAAAATAAAACCTCTGTTGTTGAGGATGAATTTGGTGGCAAGGATGACGCAATAAAAATTGTAAATAATGCTTTAGAAGATTATAAATTAAGGTTTACCAATTAGTCAAGTCAGGCTTCCTGGTTCGGCGCTTGAGATAAAGTTGTGTCGCTCACATTTCCAAATTAGAAATATTGAGTCCATTTCGAAAAGTCGAAGAGTCAAATCTAATACTCGTCACCCAGAGCGAAGCGAAGCGTCTTAATAATGAGGGTATCCGTTCAATAAGATCCTTCGGCCGTCACCTCCCTATGGATGACGTAGAGTGTATATTTATAAATTGTAGAGTCTTCTGGGAAGCGTCCTTCTTTCTTCCAGGAATAATACACTGAAAAGTAGCAAGTAGCAGTAGCAATGGCAGTTAAAAGATTGGGAGGCTTGATTTATCAATCTCTCTTCACTCTCCATCAATCTCTTCTCAATCTTTATTCAATCTTTATTCAACTTCGGTCGAGGCTCGTTTCCAGCTTGGTATCGATATATTCTTTTTCCAAGGCTGGATAACCCTTCGTTCTTTTTTTAACGCCCACGTTTTGTTTGGCCAGTTGCTCATACATCAAACTTTCTATAGCTCGTTCCTCTACCAACAACAAGTGATCATATGGCCCTCTTGTGGAGATTAATTTCACAAATACAGGTGCAGTTTCTACCGCAATAAATAATAGAATGATAAACCAATTGGCCAACCAAATCGCCTCACTTTTGGCAGTAATATTGCTCAATGCGTCCATTCTTGCTGCCGGGCCATCCATTTTTCCCTTTTCTATAGATAGAATCTCACCAGACAATAAAACCTCTATATCCTTTAGTCTTGTGTAGTTAGCGGCAATCAATGCCTGGTTTTTTATACTTAGCTCACTCAATTCCTGATCCACCCGGTCAGCGTCTGCTTTCTTTATTTTATAAATTGGGCCTGCATTTCGCTTCATACTTCCTCCTGTACCGTCTGCTTCCTGGCGCGCAAAACTTCTCAATTCATCTCTTTTTGCGGCTTTGTGCTGTATTTCCGTCTTTAACTTTTCAAGTTCCTGATTTAACGCTTGCTGTTCTTCCACAAATCGTTGTTTTACCACATTTTCTTTTTCAACGAAAGACTTTTGCTCCACCAATTTCAATTCAGAATTAATTTCCTTTTCAAAAATTTTCAATTCCAGTGGCTTGGCAATAACAATTGATATAAATACTGCCAAAATAATTCTTGGCAACGCAGTATAAAATTCCTTTTTGGCATTCCCCGCTTTTCGCATGCTGGAAACAATATAACGATCAAGATTAAAGATCATTAATCCCCAAACAATACCGAATAAGGTTGCCACAATATAGTTTTCAAATACAGTGAATAAAGCATAAGCAGCTGAAAGGGCCGCAAATATTCCTGTAAAAAAAATGGTTCCACCAATACCCACGTATTTTGAACCTTCGGTAGGGCATTGCTCAAGAAGTGGCCGGTTGGCTCCCGAACATAGCCAAAAGAAGTATTTAATTTTTTTCATGATTCTACAATTTAGCTGTCAATACCTGCCTGGTGGATCACATTTTCATTCAACTAATGTGCCAACGTTATAAACTTGGAAATTCGTGCAAAAATAAGGAATTATCTTTTATGGCATGTACAGAAGTGAACAACAAGTGTTCTGATTTTTATTTAAACTTAATGCGCTTTGAATGATAACCTGCCTTTCGTACTTTTAGCACATCAACATTAGCACCATTTAACACACTTATGATTTCTCAACGACTCTTACTGTTATTTATGTTATTAGCTAGTACTGCTTTTTCAACAAATCCAACTGGTTCAGAAAAACTAGAATCAAAAGTACACAACTGGAATACCCTGGAAGTCCAATCTACAAATTCAGGTGAACGAAGACAAATACTTGATGGGCAATCCAAGGTATTTGAAAGGCTAGAAATTCATGTGACCACGCTCCGGCCAGGAAAAGCCCCACATGGCAGCCATACACATCAGGATTTTGAAGAGCTGATTATTGTGAAGGAAGGAAAAATAAAACAAACCGTAGGATCGGAAGAACGAATTTTAGGCCCCGGAAGTATTGTGTTGGCAATGCCGGGCGATGAGCATGGGCTTTCTAATGCCGGAAAAACCAATGCCTCTTATTACATCATAAAATGGAGAACACATGATTTTAAAAAACCTTCAACGACAAGCTCACAAAAATCATTGATGTACGACTGGAATGAATTTGAGTATAAAAAAACATCAAAAGGTGCACGAAGAACCGTACTGAGGCAAGCAACTTCCATGCTTCAGGAGCTGGAAATGCACGTGACTACCTTAAATGAGGGCATCACTAGCCATGGCCAACATACTCATGGCGATGAAGAAATCATCCTGATATTAAAAGGAGAGGTGGAAGAATTGATTGATGACCAACCTCATAAAGCCGAGGCAGGGTCATTGATTTTCCTCAATTCCAACATCCCACATGGAATACGCAATATTGGAGAAGGACAGTGTGAATATTTCGCCATTCGATGGATTCCAAAAAATTGATCTGAGCATATAGGAGTTTATTCCCTGTTAAAATCTAGAATGAATTATTTCTTTGATTGTCGACCTAAGGTCAATTTTAATCGGAGTCATGGAATCCAATCCGTATACATTGTGTGAAAATTAAAAAAAAATCTAATTTCATGTGTTCTAATTCTACGATCCAATGCAATTTGTTTTAAAAAACGAAATCGGAAGCTCTTTTTATGATAACGACAAACGTATTTTGATTTATGAAAGCAATAAGCTTTTCATTAATCGTAAAACAGACTTGATTAAAAATCTCCTTGAAAACACCTATAGTTTAATACACAACAAATCAATCGTTGGTGAGGTTGTAGATCTATCAGGAATGCGAGGAAATTTCAAATTGATATTAGAATATTTAGTTAAGGATTACTACCCAAAAATGAAGCAAGTGGGTTTGCAAAAAGCAGCCTATGTTGTGCAAGATGATTTAATCTCAATTAATTTGGCGGATAAAATTTGTGCGCAAAATCAAACCGAAACAAGAACTTTTCTAAACATGGATCAGGCAATAGAATGGGTGACTTCTGATTGAACTATTACCCTTTCTATGAATTATTTCCTTGGCGGCTGACTTGGGCGGACTTCAATTTTAGATGGCAAGGTGCGTGGATTCATTTTTAACAAATCAATGACCATTTGTCCCAAATCTTCAATTTGAATTTTCCAGTCATCCTTATCATTGGGCATATGATCGTTAAAATAGGTGGCGACAGATCCCGGCATGATCGTACTTACATTGATCCCCTCATGACGCAAATCCAGCATCATGGCTTGCGTAAAACCAACCAACCCAAACTTACTTGCATTGTAAGCTGATCCACCAGCGAAGAAGTTCGTGCCCGCCAAACTAGCCAAGGTAATGATATACCCTTTGCTTTCTTTAAGTGCAGGAACACAAGCTTGCACACTATTAAACACTCCGGTAAGATTAATATCAATCGT
>JAUUZS010000124.1 GCA_030589835.1 Cyclobacteriaceae bacterium | reverse complement strand
ATGAAGAGCAGGAGAAGACCTGGATCGACTTGTTTTCTTCCGACCTTACGGTGAGGCATTCTATGAATGATTTGCTAATCAATAAGCAGGGCAACGCCTTTTATCGACTCAGCGAAAAAGATGGGTGGAGACATCTTTACCAAGTCAGTTTATTGGATGGTGCTGAAAAATTATTAACACCCGGAGAATATGATGTAGCTACATTCTATCGTGTCGATGAAAAGAAAAAGAAGTTGTATTTCAATGCTTCCCCAGATAATGCCACACAAAGATATCTCTATCAATTATCCCTAAAGGAAAATGCCAAACCTCAACGGATCACACCCGAAGCATTTGGCGGGATCAATAAATATATGCTATCGCCAGACGGGAGATATGCTATTCATTCATTTTCTAATGCAAGTACGCCTTCGCAACATCGTTTGATAAAGGTTCAGCAGCATCAGGAAGTAAACGCTATCGTGACCAATGAAGCCTATAATAAGAGTCTGGAGAAATATGATTTGCCAGCGGTGGAGTTTTTTAAGGTGACAACCCGGGACGGGGTAGAAATGGATGGCAGAATGATAAAGCCAAAAGACTTTGACCCTGGGAAAAAGTATCCGGTTATTTTTAATGTCTATGGAGAACCCTGGGGACAAACCGCTGTAGATTCATGGGTGGGTCTATGGAATTTTTTTCTTGCCCAGCAAGGCTATATCGTCATGACGATGGATAACCGCGGAACACCAAGCATAAAAGGAAGAAAGTGGAGAAAAAGCATTTACCGTAAGATTGGTGTAATTAATTCCAGAGACCAGGCTATGGCAACAAAAGAGGTGTTGAAATGGAATTTTATTGATCCGGAACGCATAGCAGTGTGGGGCTGGAGTGGTGGTGGAACCATGACCCTCAACTTATTATTCAGATATCCTGAAATCTATAGTACGGGTATGTCTGTGGCGCCAGTGTCTAACCAGCTTTATTACGACAATATATACCAGGAGAGGTATATGGGTTTGCCTTCGGAAAACAAAAAAGATTTTGTAGAAGGCTCTCCCATCACCTATGCTAAAAACCTGCAAGGAAACCTTTTGCTGGTCCATGGAACGGCTGATGACAATGTCCATTATCAAAATACTGAAGCGCTTATTGATGAATTGATTGCACAAAACAAGCAGTTTGACCTTATGGTATATCCAAACCGATCACATGGTATTAGTGAAGGCAAAGGTACGACCATACATTTGTACAATTTATTATACCGGCACTTATCGAATCATACCCCACCCGGGGGGAGATAGCAACATGCAAATCGGCAGATATCGGGCAGATAATAAAAATAGTAATTTCATTATCATTAATTATTGATATATTTATGCTGTATTGCTGCGGCGAAGTTATATTCTCAGATTCTTTTTATAATTGATTCCAGTAATTATTAACTGCCAAAATGTATTGCTATATCGGGAGTACATTTGATGTTAATGTTGAAAATATTATCGATATAACCGCTTTATAGGTGCCGACTACACACAACAAAAATCTTGAATACAGGCTTTTTATGCGAGCTTGTATTATCGCCATGATGGTGACCTTTATCCTGTTTGTACTGGATACCTTTATAGCTCATGATTATTATGCATCCATTACAGGAGCGTTTATTTTTTTAGCACTTACTTTTTTCTTCTACCAGGTAAAATACAAAAAAAGACTTAATCGGCTCCGGAATCCTTTTATCATCATCATGATAATAGGCGATAATATCGCATGGTTTATTCGTGGAGGCCTGACGATTACTAATGCATTTGTTTTTTTAATCATATTGTTGCTAGTTATAATTTTAGCTCCGGCAAAAAGGCGATTTTTTTACCTGGCTCTGATTTTTATAAATTTATTGGTATTTATAATATTGGAATTTTTCTATCCAACCTATAATATACCATTTGTTCTGGATGAAAGGATTCTTTTGATTAATTCCATTGTGTTGTTTGTCGTTTTTGGCATTATCGCATATGTCATGATTTTTTTTAAGAACCAATATGAAAAAGAAAGTGAAACGGTGAGAAATCAGAATGTAAAGCTGGATACCTCTTATTCAGAGATAGAAGCTCAAAATGAAGAACTAGTTCAATATCATGAAGAGGTGTTGGCTCAACGGGATTTTATAGAGGAGAAAAATAAAAAATTAGAGCAGCAGGCAGAAGAATTAGAAACCATTAATGAAGAAATACAGGCAATTAATGAATCTCTTGAAGAAAAAGTAGTAGATCGAACAAAGAAGCTTATTGATCTTAATAATGATCTTGACCTTCTGGTGTACCGCAGTTCACATGACTTTAGACGGCCATTGACCACCCTGATGGGGATTAATGAAATTGCCCGGCTTACAGTAAAGGATGATGTGAGCAAGGAGCTTTTTCATAAAGTAAACAGAACAGCGATTAGCATGGACAAAATGTTGTTGAAGTTTTTTATGCTTTACAATATTAACCATTACCGAACCACCTATGAAGGGATAACTCTGGCAGAGATCCTCGACAAGGTCGATAAAAACATGATATCCCGAAAGGACAATATTATTTTCAATCGAAAAATTGAGACATCAAGCTATCAGGATAAAGATGAGCGCAATTGTTTGATTGAGGTCATTCTTGAAAACATGATAGAGAATTCTTTGATCTACAACAACAAAGAAAGCATCATACTCGATCTGAAAATTATAGAAAAAAATGGAAAATTGAATATCATTCTGGAGGATAATGGAGATGGTATTCCATTAGCATACCAGGAAAGAATTTATAACATGTATTTCAGAGGAAGTACCTTGTCAGAGGGCAATGGTCTCGGCCTTTATGTGGTGAAGCGGGCTGCCAACCTGTTGGGCGCCCCGATCATAATGAATAGTAAGGAAGGTGAATTTTGTAAATTCGAAATGAGTTTTACAATATAATACCTTAATAAAATCATTCGACCCAGATGACCTTATCCTGGATTGGTTTTCGTTTGCTTGTAGGCCATTTTGATTTTGGATATCCCAAAAACAAAAATCCAAGTAACTTGTCTTTAGCGCCTAAACTAAAAAATGATTTTGCCTCTTCAAAGTAGGTGACACCTCCCGATCCCCAATAGCAACCAATGCCGTGCGCTGCTGCCGTTAGTTGCATATTCTGAACGGCACAAGCTACTGCTTCCACCTCTTCTATTTCCGGTAAACGCTCCCTGGCATCACGTTTCATACCTATCGAAATGACATGTGAGGCCGTGGAGGGTTTGTTTTTTAAAATCTGAAATTTATTTTCCTCGAACAATCCCTTTGCCGAGGACACCTCACGATAAAGTTCAGACATAAAATCACCCAGTTTCCCTAATCCCAATCCGGAAAAAACCGTAAACCGCCATGGTTCTGAAAACTTGTGTGTCGGAGCCCAATTTGCGCTTTCCAGTAAGGTTTCAATGATATCTTTCTTTATGATTTCCCCCGAATATTGAGGCGGAAATATTGATCTCCGGTGCTTGATCAATCGTGAAATTTCGCTGGGATTAAATTCTTGCATGCCCTTACAGTTTATTGAAATATAGCTTTACGCCCCCAAAATAATTGCGCTCTGGCGAGGGATTGTAATATCTGCCCCCATATGGGTTGAGGTCATTTCCTAGACTATATTTCTCGTTTAACAAATTATCAACTCCAAGGAAAACATCAATCAGATGTTTTTGTTTTAATTTCAACTTCCAGCCGGCTTTGGATGTGACTAATTGGTAGCTATCCGCATAAACCGTGTTTGCATCATTCAGTGGGATTTTATCGGTATAATTGTAATTGATATTGAAGTAAACACCACCTTTTGTTTGGATGTCCAATGAAGTCACAGAAATATTGGGTGCGGTACCGGTAAGGTCGTTTCCAGAATAATCCACATTTTCATCCCTACTTCTTTTTACATAATCGTTGAAGGAGAAATTGTGATGCGTGAAGGCGGTTTGAATATTTAATAATGAAATGATTTTTGAAGGATCTTTGATAAACGTATATCCCAGCAAGAGTTCAAATCCCGCCTGTGAGGTTGAGCCTGCATTTTCAAAAACTACAGTTCCAAACTCAGTTGATTTACTCACAATGGTTTCTTTTTGCTGCATCCAAAAAGCGGTGAGGTCGAAATACATTTTTTCATTTATGCTATTTCCTCTTAGCCCCATTTCATAGTTGATTCCTTTTTCTGCCTCGAGGTCTTCATTGATACCTCCATCGCTTGTCCTGACCTCTTCGGTGGTAGGAGGGCTAAAGCCGGAGCTAATCGATCCGTGGAAAGAAAGCGCATCACTCAATTGGCCAACAATACCTATCCTTGGAATAATTTCAGGCGTGAACGTTCTTTTTATTTGATATGAGGTGTCCACTGCCACATCCCTCAGCCTGTTTATATTATAATTCAAATAGTTCAGGCTTGCGCCAAGGTTTACAATCCATTTAGCTGACAAATTCATGTCTGCCTGCAAAAAGATGAACGATTGCAAGGATTTCAATTCATCCTCGTATCTCAGCGTATCGGCAAATCCATCAACATTACCATGATTACTGGCATGAAAGTCACCATAATTTAATTCGGTTCCTGCGGTAAAGACCGTGGGTAAACTACCCAGAATCGTGTTGAAAGCAAATGAAGTTCTCCCGCCGTAGGAATTCAATTTTTCCAATTCATAATTATTGATGAAAGGGTTTTCTTTTTCGCCATTCGTAAAATAAATTGAAGTAGTATTTTTTATTTTTTCATTCCATTCATAATCCTGAACCAATCCTGCTAAGAAATTTTGATTATCAATAGAGGTATTTTTGTCTGCAGCGCCCGGCCTGGCTTGTCTGGGATTTTCATCATATTGTTCTTCGGTAAGCCCGCCGGGGGTTTGATAATACAGATCTGAATACAGTATGTGTGCTGATAATGTTCTTTTGTCAGAGGTATAAAAAGCACCGCTCATCTGAATGACTTCCCGGTCGAAATTGGTGTGGTCGCGATATCCATCACCTTTTTGCTTTGCATAGCGCACCGAAAACCTGCTATCCGCATTGGCTGTGTTTAAATTCGTGGAAATCTTGTGGTATCCATATGAACCTGCGGTATACGAGATGTCAGCGGTGAGAGGTTTTATTTGTGCCACTTCACTATAAATATTGAGTACACCACCAATTCCGGCGCCAAATATACTTCCTGCCGGGCCTTTGATTACCTCTACCTTTCCCATGTTGTTCATGTCAAGTAGATTTAGAGGTGTGTTACCCGTTGGGTCAGTATAGGGAATATCATTCCAATACACTTTTACATTTCTCACACCATAAGGAGCCCTTAGCAAACTCCCTCTGATGCTCACCCGGTAACTGCTTGGCGATCGCTCTTCAAATCGTATGCCCGGTAAGGTGTTCATGGACCGGACCAGTGATTCGTCATTGAATTTATCCATGGTCAATTTTGAATTCAGGGCGTAGGCCCCGGCAATCTCGGATAGTTTACGGTTATTTTCATACCCGACAACGGTTAACTCGTTGAGCAATCGGTAATCCGTTTCGAGATACACAATATTTTCTCCCGCTTTTAGCAGGTAGCTCAAGGATTTAAATCCGATATAGGAAATTTGTAATTCAGCACCGGATTGAACATTTGCAAAGGTGGCCCTCCCATTCAGATCAGTCGTAGCGACTTCATTTGAGGCACTGATTTTGACGTTTGCGCCAGCCAGGGGTTTATTCGTTTCAAGTTCTTTTACAATAATAGTATGTTGTGCGGAAAGTATATTTCCATAAAAAATGAGTAATAATGATAGGTTCAAAAAAGATAATTTCATAGTTCTTGGTTTTCATATTGAATTCATGCAAATAAAATGGATTTTTTTTAATTAACAGATATAAAATCATTGAAGCTTAGTGGTTGTTTCTATTTGAATAGATTTTTAGTGTAACTTTGGCCCTGGAAAAATTTAATGAATGTGAAACTAAGGTTTAGCAGTCAAATAAGATGAGAAAAAAATTGTTGCGGACTGGCGCCGACGAATTGAGCTATGAGATTCGGGAAATAGTAAAAAAGGCTGAGCAGATAAAAAAACTCGGGAGAGATATTGTATGGGAAAATATCGGAGATCCCGTACAGAAAGGAGCTAAGCTGCCTTCATGGATAAAAGATATTGTAAGTGATTTGGCCCAACAGGATGACACTTATAGCTATTGTCACTCAAAGGGCGTTTTGGAGACCAGGCAGTTTTTGTCTGCAAAAAACAATGCGCTTGGAGGGGTACAAATTACCGAAGAGGACATCCTGTTTTTTAATGGTTTGGGAGATGCCATTGCAAAAATATACCAATATTTAGTGCCTCCTGCAAGGATCATTGGTCCGTCACCTGCATATTCTACGCACTCTTCAGCAGAGGCAGCGCACGCCAATGACCACCCGATCACTTATGGTCTGGATCCCCAAAATAACTGGTATCCCGATATGGACGAATTGTATTTAAAGATAAAATACAACCCAAATATTGTTGGTATTCTCATCATCAACCCTGATAATCCTACGGGAATGGTATATCCTTTGGAGATCCTAAAGCGGTTTGTGGAAATCGCCAAAGAGTTTGACCTGTTCCTTATCAGTGATGAAATCTATATAAACATCACTTATAATGGTGCCCGCGCATATTCTTTGCCTCAGTACATCGACCAAGTCCCGGGGATCGCTTTGAAGGGCTTATCTAAAGAAGTTCCATGGCCCGGATCGAGGTGCGGATGGGCAAAATTTTATAATAAGGACAAAGACGAGGAATTCAAAAAATTATGTACCACCCTCGAAAATGCAAAAATGATTGAGGTGAGTTCTACGAAATTGCCCCAGGTTGCCATACCAAAAATAATGGGTGATGCACGCTATCAGGATTATTTACGGTACAATAACGAAAAAATTGGAAAGCGAAGTCAGCTGATTTCTGATATACTGAAAGAGAATGAAGGCATTTACTTCAATTCTACTTCCGGTGCGTTTTATAATACCATTGTGTTTAAGGAGGGTATCATTAATGATTCACAGACCCTGAAGATTCATAATCCGGAAGTTCGACAGGTAGTAGAAGAGTGGGTAAGTCAGGCAGATGTATTGCCCGATAAGCGTTTTGTCTATTATTTACTTGCCGCAAAAGGAATATGTGTAGTACCTATATCATCGTTTTGCTCCGATCTAAGGGGATTCCGTGTCACCATTTTGGAAGAAGATGAGAAGGTGTTGAGGGAAACCTTTAGCATAATCAGTGAGGCGATAAAGGAATATATAATTAGCTGATAGCTTCTGGATGTTGATCGATCGATGAGACGGATCAACTAACATCCAGATTGCTAAAGCTCGCCATCATATTTATAGCCGATGCTCTCTATTTTTTGCTTGACTATTCCCAAATCAATATCTTCACCAGTCATCTGTACTTTTCCACTTTCCAGATCGATTTCAATGTCTTCGATACCTTCTATAGCAACCAGGTTGGTTTCTACATTTGCCTTGCAGTGATTGCAGGTCATGCCACTAACTTTTATCGTTTTTTCTGTCATATCATTAACGGTTCTTTTAATACTTTGATCCATTTTTTTATGTTTTAAATATTTTTGAATATATCCGTTTATCAGAAATATAATTAATAGCAGGGAGGAGGTGACCTTAAGCCAATACGGTAATAGATGTGAGCCGTGACCATCGTGAATATGCGCAATGGATGAAAGGAACCACTCACGAGGCAGAAATTCATTTACAAAGACACCAAAAATCAATGCCCCGCCAATTATAGATACCAAATATGAAATGAGTGTTTTTCTTCCCAATACATTTCCGATTACCGTGATCGTGGCAGCATTTGTAGCAGGGCCTGCCATAAGAAATACAATCGCTGCACCCGGGGATAATCCTTTCATGAGTAAAACTGCTGCAATCGGAACAGAACCCGTCGCACAAACATATAACGGTATGGATGCAACTAATACCACGAGCATGCTCACATATTCATTGCCAAGGTAGTTCGTGAAAAAATCATCCGGGATGACTACAGCCATAACTGCGGCCAGCAATAAGCCTATGATTAACCATTTTGAAATATCCTGCAGAAATTCAACGAAGGCGTAATGCATCATTTTTCTAAGCTTATTGCCTTCGTTCAAAGTGTTTTGTGCCGTTTGGGCAGGGTCAGCATCCGGTTTGGTGGTATCGATTTTTTCTACTCCATTGGTAATTAAGCCGCCAAAAACGCCGGTGATCAATGCGATGACCGGCCTGATGATCGCAAATGGCAATCCCAAAAGTGAGTACGTCGCCAATATGGAATCTACCCCGGTTTGTGGCGTAGAGATTAAAAAAGATACTGAAGAGCCTTTTGAAGCGCCACTTTTGTAAAATGAAATTCCTGTTGGAATTACGCCACAGGAGCATAATGGTAATGGAACACCTATAAGTGCGGCGTTCAAAACTGACCAGAAGTTGCTTTTGCCAAGGTATTTGGTGACCTTTTCTTTTGGAAAATAAACATATAAGATTCCGGCAATTAGAAATCCTAATATTAAATACGGAGACATTTCAAGTGTCAATTCCCAGAGGGCAAGCAAATAATTATTTATGATATCAACCATGTTTATTGGTGAATGGATAAATTACGTATTGAGCAAATGCAAAATTAATCATTTCTCGTTAAACACAGGTATTCAGCATGACACCAAAATTATTCACCAACTGATATTAATGTTGCAAAAGAAATGTGGAAATTGAAATTGCACTGACGGAAGAGGAAGTATATTATTTTACCTCTTTCATTCGGTACTACTGATATTTTAATGGAAACCGTTGTTGTAAGAGACCGAAGACCGAAGTCAGAAGAAGAGGCTTCCTGAATAAGCAACTATTAACTTTTCTTAATCCTACTTTGGACTTTTTACTCGTTTTTAACTTCGGTCTCCGGTCTTCCGACTTCTGACATTATCTATAATCTTTCATTAAATTCGTGATGGAACCTTTCATTCTTATATAGTGCCTGAGCGGAAACTGTCGAATTTTATGAAATGAGTTATTTTGGATGAGATTTTTCTTTTTTGAAAATCGGTGATGCCTTAGCATCAGCGAGTTGAGAAAAATGAAAAGATCGCCAAAAGAAACATTTCTGGTTTTGCAGAGTTTCCGTTCAGGCACTATATACGCATAGGTGATTTGTAAGTTTTCAAATCAAGCTTTCAATTTATAAATGTTCATCACCGAACCTGTATCAACACTACCGATTTGGATGGCAATACCACATCAATTTTACCTTTCGAGATTTTAAAGTCTGAAAAATCTTGAATAACAACCTT
>JAUUZS010000561.1 GCA_030589835.1 Cyclobacteriaceae bacterium | reverse complement strand
TACCATCCACACCAGCCTTTGTCTCCCGTTTCAAAACCGCCACTATGGGTTTGCCGTTTACCCTCTCTGTAAATACAGCATTACCCGGAGGCCAATGTCCTTCCCTCACCTGGTATGGATCGAGAAAGGTATTGCAGATTACGGCATAATCCCAGTCTATACTTGATCTGTTGTAGTAATCAATAAGCTTCACCGCATATGGTTTTCCTTTATAATACTCAGGAATGATAAAATTCGCTGCTACAATTTTTGGATGATCGCTTTTTTGCCGGTCGATAAACTCGTAAGCCTTTTTATAACTTGTAAAATAATAATCCAGTTCATAATTACCATATGCCCCTGATGTTCCTCCAGCCAGCATATTGAAAAACGTATATTGGTATGGGTAATTGACAATACTAAATCTTACAGGTAAAATAATCAATAGTATAAAAACACCTACGCCGGCATTTTTTAAATAAACCTTTTCTCTGATAGATTGATAGATCCCCCAAATCCCTATAGAAGATACGACCAGCAATGGAGGAAAAACAAATAACATCTGCCTCCATCCTCCATATACATTCGCATGCGAAACCGCTGCATAAAACAGTGGAAACCCAAAAGCTATCAATGTGAAAATGGATAAAATGATGCCATGCTCAGACTTCAGCTTCCTTGCAAAACCAAAAAATGCAATAACCCCGAGCAAAACAATAATTGGCAAGGTAATCAGTAAGTATTTAGGTAAATAATACCATGGGAACATATCTGACCAGAACAATTTTCCTTCGAAAATTTGCCTGATCGTAGTTGGGTAATGGTGCATTAATGCCAGCGATTCCAGTGGATTCGTCAAAGGATTTTCCAGGGCAAAAGGCCAGATGAGCATGCTGCCGAAATACGACAACAGAAAAACAAAAAAGGAAAGCGTTCCGAGCTTCAATCCTAATTTTAGAATGAGGTCTTTTTTAAGTATTCCAGAGACACATAGATAATAAAAATAGAGGCTTGTAAACAGGATGAAGTACGCGAAAATCAAAAGCCCTCCTATCCGAATGCTTATTCCAAAGGCTATTCCCTGGGTCAGCAGACCGAGATCTATCCATGAGATTTTGGGCAATTTGGTAATAAAACGAAATATGAAATAGATGGAAAAAATAAATGCAAATGCAAAAGGAATGTCCTTGAGGTTGTTCATGGCATGGCCCATAAACCTGGATGAGATCAAAAACAAAATAACGGTGATTATCGCCGCCAATCTACTATGAGATATTTTCAAGGTGATCAGCGATGTAAATAAAATGATGAGCCACGCCACAACAGCATTTGACACATGCCTGAATCTATACAGATTGTCTATCGCAAGCACATCCGCCAACCAGGTGGTAAGTGTATCAAAAGACTGGCCATAGTGTTTAAGCCTGCTGATTGGTGTATTTAGGGCTTCTTTATCCTGACCAAGTGTTTTAATGTAATCGATGTTTTTTTGTGCCTGCTTCACATGCACATATTCATCCCCGGACATCGGCGCATTCCAGCTAGAAATCAGCAGAATAATTAGCGCAAGAATTATGGTGATTTTATAAATAAGGTTTGGTGAAGCACTCAAATACATCAATCCAGAAATTCATTGCGGACAAAATACATTGGACGATTTTGAGACTCCTTATACCCTTTGAATACGTATTCGCCAATAATTCCTATAAAAGCCAATTGCACAGACCCAAGGAAAAACAGCCCTACAAGCATTGGTTTATAATCTGTGAATAATGGAGCATTGGAATCACTAAAAATCATACTTAATCCAATGGCGGAAAACACAACAATCCCAATAAGGCCAAGGTAAAAGCAAATCTTGATTGGAAGTCGCGAAAAGGAAAACAACGCATCTGTTGCCAATTTCAATAGATGCTTATAACGCATCTTGGGTTTTCCCTCTTTCCGGCCTTCCCGGTCATAATCCAGAAACCCCTGTTTAAAACCTACATAAGTTCGCAGGCCGGGAAGATACCTTGTTTTTTCCTTCAACTGCTTCATTGCCTCCAGGGCAGCTCTGTTGATCATTGAAAAATTGCCAATATTTTCCACATCTTTATTATTGATGATAATGGCAAACATTTTATGAAATAACCAAAACATCAATCCCCGAATCCCTTTTTCCGCCCTTGATTTCCGATAGCCATTTACGATATCAAATGATCCTGATTTCATTTTCTCAAACATATCCTTGATGAGTTCAGGAGTATCCTGCAAGTCGCCATCCATCATCACGGTATATTCTCCTTTCGATCTTCTTATACCGGCAGTAAATGCGGCCTGGTGGCCAAAATTTCTCGACAATTCCACCACCTTTATGCGTCCGTCGTTCTTTCGGTGTTCCAATAGCTTTTTGAGTGAATTATCCTTACTGCCATCATCAACAATAATGATCTCAAAAGGGCGACCAATTTCTTTCAGCGTTGTCAAACTCCGGTAGAGCAATTCATCGATTATTGCCTCTTCATTGTAAATAGGAATTACTAAAGAAATCATATAAAACAGTTTGTATTGGCAAGTTAAAAATAACTGTGATGATTTTTCAGTTTTTGCTATTAATGAGGAATATTATTTATTCCAAAGTAATCCTGACAGGTTTTTAAAATTGTCTGAACCATGATTTTTAGGATTATTGGATAGACAGGATTATAAAAAATGACAAATCCACTGGCGCGCATGACG
>JAUUZS010000427.1 GCA_030589835.1 Cyclobacteriaceae bacterium | reverse complement strand
TGTATAAATTGCTGGATGATTTCACGGAAAATACCTATATGTCCTGCCGACCGGATCAGGTAGCGGAATTTGAAGCAAAATACCAAAGCATCCCGGATAGCATTTCAGGATTGGGCCCTTTTGGGGCGATTATTAGCGCCTTTCGCGAATACCCCAACCATGCGTGGATCGTCGTGGCATGCGACTTGCCATTGGTCAACTATAATACGATTCTGGATTTGGTGGAAGGCAGGAATCCTTCTAAAATTGCATCGACTTTTTATAATCCTGAAACTAAATTCCCCGATCCATTGATCACAATTTGGGAACCAAAATCTTATCCGGAATTATTGCATTTTCTTTCCCTGGGATATTCATGCCCCAGAAAGGTGCTGATCAATTCCAATACTGAAGTATTAATAGCAAATGATGCAACTGCCCTACTCAATGCCAATAGTCCTGAAGACATTGAAAAAGTCATGCAGCTTCTGGAAAATAAACCGAAAAATTGAGCGCTGTAATCTGTAGCCAAATTACATTTGACACAAGCTCATCTTACTTTCAATCACCAACAATTATATTAAACTATGAAATCCATTTCTTCTTTTTCCTTACCTGAAAAAATGAGCGCCCTTATGCTCACAGCATATAATGCCAAACCGGAGCTTCAACAAGTGGATGTCCCCCGGCCCGAAAAAGATGAGGTCCTGGTAAAAATTGATAGCTCACCCATCAACCCTTCTGACAACAGTTTTATTAAAGGATCCTATTCTACCAAAAAAACCTTGCCGGTGATACCGGGATTTGAAGCCAGCGGAACTGTTGTTGCCACTGGCGACGATTTTATGTCTAAACGGCTTTTGGGGAAATCTGTTTCTTGCTTCGCTCCCCAGGATGGCAACGGAACCTGGGCAGAATTTATGGTTACGAAAAACAAGACGGTTATACCTTTAAAAAAAGGGTTCGATATAGAGCAGGGTTCCATGTTGCTGGTCAATCCATTGTCTGTGATTGCGATGCTTGAAATTGCCAAAAAAGGTGGTCATAAAGCCATTGTCAATACAGCTGCTGCAAGTTCACTTGGTCAAATGCTGAACAATTTGTGTATCGAAAGGAACTTGCCAATCGTCAATATTGTGCGCCGCGAAGAGCAAGTAGAGCTGCTCAAAAATCAGGGGGCAAAACATGTGGTGAACAGTTCTTCGGATAACTATTCCAATGAGCTAGCTGCTGTTTTTTCAGAACTTAAGGTCACACTTGCATACGATGCCATTGCAGGCCCGATGGCCGGTGATCTCCTGGAAGCGTTACCTTCCGGAGCAGAAGTCATGGTCTATGGTGGTCTTTCTGAACAGCCCGTCTCCGTGAATCCGCAGAAGCTAATCTTCGAAAAGAAAAAGCTAAGTGGATTTTGGTTGTCTGAATGGATCACCCATCAGCCGATATTGAAAATGCTTTTTACCTTCAATAAAATTCAGAAATACATCACCGAAAAACATCAAACCACCATTCACAAGCGTGTGTCGATGGAACATGCCGTAGAAGGAATTTCCCTTTATCTGGAGAAAATGTCTGCCGGAAAAGTGCTGGTTAAGCCTTGGCTAAAGTAGGCTATTTCTTGATCTTCCTGATAGGGAACCACTTGCCAAAAGTAGCACAGCGCCAAAGCCATTCTACTGGGCCAAAATGAAAATAAATGAACCACAGGTTGCTGAAGAGCAATTGGAATGCAAGGATAAGTAACGCCACATAATACACCTGTTCCAGATTAAATATGCCAAAAAATCCCCAGGCTATTATTGGATAAAATACAATAATCCCCAGCACAGAATGTCCCAAATAAGAAGTTAATGACATCCTGCCATAATTTTTAAGCAAGTTAAATCCAAAGAATTTGGGAAAGGCGTCCACCAATCTGGATAGAATACAAACATATGACAGACTCAATGAAAGCTGTCCAATCTCATGTATTACCTTATCCAAAATATCCATCCAGCTTTTTGAAAAAGAAGCCACGCTTCCTTTCAAATACATACTGATTCCTGTAAATGCCAATCCAATACAAAGAAACAAAAGGATATATTTCAACTTTTTGGCGTGAACTGTGAAAAAGTCCACCGAATAAAGAAAATAACCTAAAAAGAAGAGCCCAAGCACCTTTAACGGTCTTCCCGATGGAATAAAATCATACCAGCGCCAAACTATATTGTGAAGATTTGTTTTAAACGTTACCCAAAAGGTTTCGCTTTGAAAACCGGCAACCACTTCTTCCGGTAGCATATCCGGATACACTTTTAAGGCAGTTTTCTCCATGACAGGCAACTCCGTTGCAAAGGTTAACATGTAAATGACATCCAGGATTATCGGAAAAAAATAGAAAGCAAGTCCCATCCATATCGCTTTTGATTCCGGGATTTTTCGCAATGCAAGCAACACCATTCCCATCAGGGCATAAAGCATGAGAATATCCCCTGACCAGATTAACATATGTAAAATCCCAATAAGCAACAATAAAGAAAGCCGCTTCATATAAAAACCAGGAAAGTCCGGATTGTCTCTGTTTTTGGAAATCTGCATATAAAACCCCACGCCAAAAAGAAGCGAAAAAATGGTGTAGAACTTTGTGTCAACAAAAAATTTCAGGTACTGGTACAATTCCTGATCTACCTCAATATTTCCCAAATTAATAATCTCCTGGAATGGTAAAAATTTAATCCCACTCCAGCTCAAAATATTAGCAAACAAAATCCCAACCAGGGCAAAGCCCCTCAGGACGTCTAAAAATACTACCCTCTCTTTTGCTTTGGTGGGTTGACTCTGGTTGGCATTCTGCAGTTTATCCATGTTTTTTTTAATTATAAATATGCGGAAAAATATTTGTTTACAACAATTCTATGTACCAGACATTAAAATAAAATTTCCATAATGTAAAAATGGCCACCTGAGCAGCCATTTTTTTTAACTTTAGAGATCGAAGAATCAATTGTTACTTTGAAATTAAAAGAAAATAGAAACTGAAGCCTTCACGAAAAACGGCATCCCTGGAGTATAGTGTAGTTCTTCTACCGCTTTGGACTCATTTTTCAATCTTGACATAGTAGAAAACTGAGCCTCATTCCATTCTGTATTGAACATATTTTCAATGGTCAGTCCCAATTCATAAGTGCTTCTGGTATAATTAACCTTGGCATCCACAACTGAATATCCCAACGCCACGACACTATTATCTTCGTTAGCCGGGCGGTCTTTTATATACCTGTATCTCAAACTCCCACTGAAGCCACCATTACCCTGAAAGGTGAGGCCACCAATGCTTGTCCATGTTGGCGCCAATGGAATATAATTCTCACCTTCTGCCTCACCAACCGCTATAGGATTTGCGTAATTGATATCCAGGTCAGCGAAAAGCCATGAAGTCGCTTGCCACCTTAATGACATATCAATGCCTTTTCGTTTGGATTTGCCACTTGGCTCCACGACTGCTTCATCACCAACATACACAAATTCCTGATCCATAAATAAGTACCAGAATGCCAGGTTCAGATAAATGGAAGGAATGGGTTTGAAGGTCGATCCCAAATCAATGCCATATGCAGCAGGCAATATTTCACGACCATCTTCAGCAACTACAACACGCGTATCATTGGAATGAAAACCAATTCCCGACTTCGCATAAATTCGCGTTTGCTCATTCAAGTGATAAATCACATTGAATTTTGGTGAAACTCTAATCTTTGACTGGGAATGGGTCTGGTACAAACTGTCAAGCTTGTCAATATAATCAAATTTGAACCCATCTAATCTTAACCCTCCATTAAGCAGCCAACTGCCAGTCTCAAGTGTCCCGTCTGCATAAAGCCAGCCATTCGTTTCATCCACATCTCCAAGTGATTTTCGTTGCAGATCGAACTGGCGATTTAAGGTATTGGTAAGTTCTACTCCATCAATATCATCATACCGAAAACCATATCCCACCTTAGTGGTAATCGTACTATTATTTACAGTATGAATCGATTTAGAAAACGCACCATTAAACCCAATAATATCCCTATGCTCCTTTTGCCTAATTTGATCTCCATTAGTCGGATCATTGAGGTAATAAGTAAAATTGGAATACAGTTCGAAATCATATGCTGAAAAGAAAATCTGATGATCTGCTACCAATCCGGAAGGTAAGTTGCTTAATAATCGAATGCTCGCATTGGTGCGTCCTGTTGTTCCTCCCTCAGTAGGGTCTATTGCTCCAAATCTGGTAATTTCCCCTGAATCAACGGCTCTCTGTGGAATCTGACCTGAGGCATCCCATTTACTGCTCAAGCGGGAAAATAGAATGGTCAACATATTATTGTCATCAAAATATCCTGAATACTTCGTAAAAAGATTCAGCCGATTGAAGTTTTGGGGATGATCAAATGGGCCATCTGTCATGTTGTACTCGATAGCCGTATATGCATGGTGGCCTTTC
>JAUUZS010000557.1 GCA_030589835.1 Cyclobacteriaceae bacterium | reverse complement strand
GGAGATAGTCCTGAAAGTGTCGCCGCCGTGCATCTGGCAAATAAAGTATGTTCTCATGTTTATCATCTCATTATCACCTGTAATCCCAAAGGGAAATTGGCATCTGAAAAAAACGAATCAAATAAAATGGTGTTTTTACTGCCTGAAGAAACCAATGACAAAGGACTGGCTATGACGTCAAGTTTTACTTCGATGTTGTTGAGCGGAGTATTGATCTCTCGAATCAATGAGACAGATACGCTAAAAATTCAAGTTTTACGATTGATTTCATATGGTGAAAATATACTGCTCAATTATACAGAAAAGTTGCTTGAGGTAGCAAAAATGAATTTTAAAAGGGTTGTATTTCTTGGATCTGGACCTTTAAAAGGAACTGCTACGGAGTCGCATCTTAAATTACAAGAGCTTACTGATGGAAAGATCATGTGCATACATGATTCCTTTCTTGGATTTCGCCATGGTCCTAAAGCGGTTATAGACAAAACGACTATCATTGTCTATTTATTTTCGCACAACCCCCATGTCGAATATTATGAAAATGACCTGATGAATGAAGTGCATGGGCAGGATCTGGCTATGTATTCCATCGGCATACTGGAAAAACCCAAAGAAAATGAGTGCCTGGATTTGAGTATAAAAATGAGTTCAGGTCAAGAAACGCTTGATGAGGATTTTTTATCGATATGCAGCATTCTACCGGCTCAGATATTAGCATATTACAAGTCCGTTGAATTGGGCCTAAACCCGGATAATCCTTCAGCATCAGGAGCAATTTCCAGGGTAGTTAAAGGCGTAAAAATATATTCTTATCAATAAATCAATTAATGTGATTTTCGAAAAGATACCTGTTCAACCAATTAATTAGTTGATAAATGAAACATCCTGTCAGTTCGATAATTCAAAACCATAAACAAAATCCATCAAAAGGTATTTACTCTGTCTGCTCTGCTAACAGATTTGTGTTGGAAGCCGCCATGAAACAGGCGCATCAGGATAATTCTGTATTATTGGTAGAAGCAACCTCCAACCAGGTAGATCAGTTTGGTGGTTATACAGGAATGACGCCTTTGGATTTCGCAAAATATGTATCTTCAATTGCTACAGAAGTTGGCCTGTTGGCATCATCTCTAATTTTAGGTGGAGATCATTTAGGCCCCAATGTCTGGCAGAATCAGCCTAAAGATATTGCCATGAAAAATGCCCGGGATCAGATTCAGGCCTATATCAAAGCAGGTTTCACAAAAATTCATCTGGATGCCAGCATGCCTCTTGAAGGAGATAGATCAGAAAAACACCTTCCTTTAAATGCTCAAATAGTGGCACAACGGTCTGCTGAATTATGTAAGGCTGCTGAGGAAGCTGCAATTGAATCTGGAGGAATAAAACCCATATATATCATTGGTACGGATGTGCCGATTCCGGGAGGAGCACAGGAATCCTTGGAAAACATACGCATTACCCCAGTAGCCGAGGTAGAAGAAATTATAGCTTTAACCCAGGCAGCATTTAAGAAAAGAGGATTGGAAGATGCCTGGAAACGCGTAGTAGCTGTTGTAGTTCAACCTGGTGTGGAATTTAGCGATGATGATATTTCGGAGTACGAACCCGGTAAGGCAAAAGAACTTCGAGATTATATTAAAAACCATCCTCAAATGGTTTTTGAGGCCCACTCTACAGATTATCAAAAATCGGATGCGCTCAAGAAAATGGTTGAAGATCATATGGCAATCTTAAAAGTCGGCCCATGGTTAACTTATGCTTTTCGTGAAGCCGTATTCGCACTTGCTGCCATTGAGAAAGAACTACTCGTTTTTGAAAAAATAAAATCTCCTTCCAACATAATTGAGGTACTGGAACAGGCCATGCAAGATGAGCCAAAGTATTGGCTAAAACATTACCATGGCAATGAGTCGCAATTGGCTTATGCCCGAAAATATAGCTATAGTGATCGCATACGATACTATTGGCCACAAAAATCAGTGGCAGATGCTTTGGATGTTTTACTAAAAAATCTACAGGCAGAGCCACTTCCGATTTCTTTAATTGGCCAGTATTTACCCGCACAATACCAGGCGCTACGCAACGGACAAATCACAAATAATCCCAATGACCTTATTCATCATAAAATCATGGAGGTCCTTCAAGTTTACTCAAATGCCTCGGGAATGAATTTATGATAATATGCCTGCCAACGGAAGTTTTCAATTAGGTTGAAAAAAAAATAGATTCTATATTTATAGAAATTGATAACAAAAAAAAGTATTTATTGATATAACATTTTAAAACATTAAATAATGGGAAAAGGAAAACCGTGGTTAATCTATGCAATTATTACTACTTTATTTTGGGGCCTTTGGGGGGCGTTGATAGAAATACCTGAGAAGGGAGGCTTTCCTGCAACCCTCGGCTATTCTGTCTGGGCCGTTACCATGATTATTCCTGCACTGATTGTCCTTTGGCGAGTAGAATGGAAACTGGAACATAACACCCGGTCTATCATCCTTGGATCTATTATTGGCATAACCGGAGCTGGTGGTCAACTATTACTTTTCCAGGCTTTACGTACCGGACCCGCTTACTTGGTTTTTCCATTTATTTCACTATCACCTGTTGTCACCATTTTACTATCGTCAATATTTCTAAAAGAAAAAGCAAGCGCTCGCGGATGGATCGGAATACTGCTGGCATTAATTGCCATTCCGCTTCTTTCTTATCAGTCTGCCGATTCCAGTGGTTCTTACGGTTTTGTGTGGGTGATCCTATCCCTGCTGGTTTTCCTAGCATGGGGATTTCAGGCATATGTCATGAAATTTGCCAACCAGACCAT
>JAUUZS010000466.1 GCA_030589835.1 Cyclobacteriaceae bacterium | reverse complement strand
TGCTGCAATTCCAAATATTGACTTTGTGCCTTAACTAACATATCCCATAAGTACAATCTAACTATTAATTGAAAATAAACAATAATGAATCAATGTCGTTTAGTCATTGCTATTTCTTGTCACTTATAGAAGAGGGATAAGGGGGAGGTAATTGACATAAAAGCTTAACTAAACAACATTGAATTATGAATCTAAACGAAAACACAATCTTAATAACAGGTGGTTCTAGTGGCATTGGCTTTGAGATGGCAAAAGAATTTCTAGCGGCTAAAAATAAAGTTATCATAACAGGTCGCAACTTGGATAGACTAAAGAAAGCAAAACAAAAACTTGGTGATGTAAAAATAATCCAAAGCGACGTAAGCAATCCTGATTCCATTAAGGAATTGTATGCGCAAGTCTCAAGAGATTTTCCGGATCTGAATGTTTTGGTTAACAACGCAGGAGTAATGTTCACGATAAATTTGCAAGATCACAACTTATCTTCTGACGAACTATTGAAGGAATTTGATATAAATGTAAAGGGTACAATCTGGATGAATGATGTCTTTTTACCCTTATTGAAAAAAAATAAAAACGCAGCAACGGTCACAGTGTCATCCGGTCTCGCTTTCGTTCCACTGCCTATTTCTCCAGTATATTGTGCAACTAAAGCTGCGCTACATTCTTATACGCTTTCTCTAAGGGCTCAGTTAAAAAATACAGATGTGAAGGTATTTGAATTAGCTCCTCCCGCCACTGAAACAGAGCTACTTGCAGGTTTTAATGAAGAAGACATGAAAGGCATATCAACGATGACAGTTCAGGCCATGGTAGCTGATTTTCTTAAAGGATTTTCCAAAGACAAATATGAAATATGCCCAGGCCAATCTAGTCAGTTGAAATTCATGAGTCGATATTTTCCTGGTTTTATTTTAAAACAAATGAGTAAGACTGTTGATAGAATGCATGCGAATTAATAGAAAGTAAAAAACGTTTTTAGTTTTGATGTGTTTACGTTTAGGCACTAACTAACATCCTATGAAAAAAACTGATCATAAACTGCGCATAAGACCGAGGTTTAGAAAGGAAATTGCTGACGCTCCTGAAACTGCAATCAATAAGATTAAATCTGCGCTGGATTCAGATCATGCCAAATGCAAGGGCACTATCGTCGACCATCATGTGATATTGCTTATCCCACAACATCAACAACATTATTGGTCACCACAGCTGGCTTTGGAGCTGGAGGCTTTACCCGAGGGTTCACGCATCAGAGGATTATATGGGCCAAAACCCGAAGTATGGACGATGTTTGTGTTCTTTTATTCCGCCATTGGTTTTCTTACGTTGATGGGATCGATTTTTGGCTTATCACAAATGATGTTGAGCATGAATCCCTATGGATTGTGGTCTGTTCCTATAGGTGGCATTTTGCTATTGGGCCTTTTTATTATAAGTAAAATTGGAGAGCGATTAGGCCAGGATCAAATGCATCAGTTAAAGGATTTTTTAGATAAAAGTTTAGAGTGAATAGAGTTTGGAGTGCCTAAAGTTGTGAAACATTCTTCAACTTTAGGCACTCTAAATACTTGATACTCCAGGCACTTTTCTGGCTTGTCCAGGTTAGGATAATCTCGACTTATAATCCTCATAACCAAACTGTTTGACCAATTCGAATGAACCGTTACTTTCAATGATTCCGATGGATGGAAGTTTTACTCCATTAAAGGTATTTGTCTTTACCATGGTGTAATGGATCATGTCATCAAATACGATTTTATCCCCAATATCCAACGGTGCTTCAAAATAAAAGTCTCCCATATAATCGCCTGCAAGGCAGGTAAGGCCACCCATTCTGTAGGCATAGGTATATTTGTCAGATGTACCATGAATTCTTGGCATATACGGCATTTCGAGGCAATCCGGCATATGCGCTGCAAATGAAACGTCGAGCATCGCGGTATTAAAGCCATTGGAATGAATGATGTCCTGAACGGTCGACACCAAATATCCTGTTTTCCACCCAATAGCCTCTCCTGGTTCAGCAATGATTTCAATACTATATTTTTCTTTGAATGCTAAGATGGTTTTAACAAATAATTCCACATCATAATCCTTCCTGGTGAAATGATGACCGCCTCCAATATTAAGCCATGATACCTGATGAAGCTGTTCGGCAAATTTCTTTTCCACCACTTTTAATGTTCTGGCCAAAGTATCGGCATTTTGTGCGCAAAGCGTATGAAAGTGCAGTCCATCAATGCCCGCAGGTAATATTTGAGGCAGGTGGCCCGAACTGATTCCCAACCTGCTTCCCGGCATTGATGGATTATATAGAGCGGTTTCAACTTCAGAATATTCCAGATTGATGCGTAGTGCTGTTTTCAATCCTTTTTTTAATGCAATAGGACCAAATCGTTCAAATTGGCTAAGAGAATTTAACGTGATGTGGCTGCTGATATCTGTGATTTCTTCAATTTCATTTTCTAGATAAACTGGCGCACATACATGTGCTTTCTGCTTAAATTCTTCAAAGCATAATTTTGCCTCGTGCAAAGAACTTGCTGTGGCCCCGCTAAGATATTTACGCAGCAATGGGAATGTACTCCACATGGCAAAGCCCTTAAAGGCACATAATATATTGATTTGTGCATCTTGTTGAATTTTTTGAAGCAGTTCAAGATTTTTGATCAACAACTTTTCATCCAACACAAAACACGGAGAAGGAATTTTTGAAAGGTTAAAACCCAAAGACGGATCATTCATAATCGTTGAAGGCTAGATGACCGTTTACGATTTCATTCCACGGCAGGCCGTAGCCGCCTATTTCTTCCATAAATGGGTCAGGATTAAGCTCTTCAACATTATACACACCGGGTTTCATCCATTGGTCTGTCAGCATCATTTTGGCTCCAAGCATTGCCGGGACACCGGTAGTGTATGAAACCCCTTGAGCCCGCACATCCTTCCAGGCATCCTGATGTTTGCAATTATTCCAAATGTAATAGCTCCGTTCCTGTCCATTTTTTATTCCCTTGATCTGACATCCTATAGAAGTTTCGCCTGTATAATTTTCTCCAAGTTCCGATGGCTCGGGCAATACAGCTTTCAAAAATTGTAACGGCACAATTTCCATCCCCTGGTAATTGATGGGTTTTATACTGGTCAGGCCTACATTTTGCAAGACCTGCAAATGATTGATATAGGCCTCGCCAAAAGTCATCCAGAAGCGAGCCCGTTTGATGGTGGGGATATTTTTGACCAGCGATTCCAACTCTTCATGATACAGCAAATAGGATTCCCTGCTGCCAATATTGGGATAATCGATAGGCTTGTGAATGGACATGGGATCAATTTCATGCCATGCATCATCTCTCCAATACTTACCTTTTTGAGTAATCTCCCGAATATTTATTTCAGGATTAAAATTGGTGGCAAAAGCCTTGCCGTGATCCCCGCCATTGCAGTCCACTATGTCGAGGTAATGGATTTCATCGAAATGATGTTTCAGTGCGTAGGCGGTATAAATTCCGGTCATACCGGGATCAAAGCCACAACCCAACAAAGCCATTAATCCAGCATCTGCAAATTTTTTCCGGTATGCCCACTGCCAGCTATATTCAAATTTTGCCTCGTCTTTTGGCTCATAATTAGCGGTATCGAGATAGTGAACTCCGGTTTCCAAACAGGCATCCATAATGCTCAGGTCCTGATATGGCAGGGCCACATTGATCACGATATCGGGCTTGAATTCATTGAATAATTCAACTAACTCAGACACATTATCTGCATCGACCTGAGCCGTTTGAATACGATCACCTCCAATGCTTTCGGCTATGGCATCACATTTAGACCTGGTGCGCGAAGCCAATACTATTTCTGAAAAAATGCTTGCTTCGCGAGCGCATTTTTGAGCGACCACATTACCCACTCCACCTGCGCCAATGATGATTGTTTTACCCATCTGTAATTTATTTTTACATGTAAAGAAACACATTGCCAAAGAAATGTAAAAGAACTTTATTGGTTTCAGATCGGAAACACATCAAAATTATAAACGTTTCTTATTGCGATATTTTTCATTTTTTTTTAATCGCCTGTGTATTAACCCCGGTTAT
>JAUUZS010000369.1 GCA_030589835.1 Cyclobacteriaceae bacterium | reverse complement strand
TGGCTTTGTAATCCGGGATAATCTGGAGCAGCATGGCTTTGAGGTGGATTTGTGCAAAGACGGCGAATCTGCCCTTCAGCACTTCAATGACGACACGTACCATATATGTATCCTTGATGTGATGATGCCGAAAATGGATGGCTTTACGGCTGCCACAAAAATCAGGGAAACAGACACTCAAATTCCAATTCTCTTTCTTACTGCCAAATCACTTAAAGAAGATAGAATCAAGGGATTTTTGCTCGGAGGTGACGATTACATCACCAAGCCTTTTAATATCGAAGAGTTAATTCTGCGTATTCACGTTTTTGTAAAAAGATCCAACTCCCCGATAAATTTGGTCGATAAGGCTGTGCAGATTGGAAATTATAATTTCGACTATGAAAACCTGGTATTAAAAATTGAAAATAATACCAAAACACTAACCCAAATGGAAGCAGACATATTATTGCATTTATATCAACAAAAAGGTGAAGTAATTAAGCGAAATGATATACTGAAAGCGATTTGGGGAGATGACGATTATTTTAATGGCCGAAGCCTTGATGTGTTCATTTCAAAACTAAGAAAATACCTTTCATTAGATGAAAACATCGGAATCTCAACGTATCATGGTGTTGGGTTTAAATTAACAATTTAACGCTTTAGGTATATTTTTTTTCTAAATTTTAGTACAGTAATATTAACAATTAACATATGACATTTATACGATATTTTCATACATTTAGGGCACCTTTTTAAACTTGAAATCATGAATGAAGGATTTAATACAGCTTTTACGCTGATGGCGGTGGGAATGATTACAGTTTTTACCATTTTGGCCCTTATTGTTATTTTTGGTAACCTCCTTATTACACTTGTCAACAAATTTATTCCGGATGCTAAGACTGCTGCCGTGGTAAATAAAACTTCAATGGAAGCGATCGATCCTCGAAAGGTGGCAGCCATTGTATCTGCTGTTGATTTAGTAACCGCAGGACAAGCAAGGGTGACCTCAATAACAAAGGCCGGGTAAGAATTACTATAAATTTGCTGTGGTAAATTTATAGCTCATTCTATACGCATTAATAAAATTAATTTTAAAAAAAATTTAAGATTTACAAACATCAATAAGTATGGCAAAAGAAATAAAATTTTCCCTTGTATATCGGGATATGTGGCAATCATCAGGAAAGTATGTGCCGCGTAAAGACCAATTGGAAAAAATAGCACCTGTAATCGTTGATATGGGCTGTTTCGCCAGAGTTGAAACCAATGGTGGCGGATTCGAACAAATTAATTTATTATTTGGAGAAAACCCGAATAAATCGGTCAGGGCATGGACAAAGCCATTTAACGAAGCAGGCATCCAGACACACATGCTCGAAAGAGGACTAAATGGCATCAGAATGAATCCTGTGCCTGTTGACGTCCGCAAGCTGATGTTTAAGGTCAAGAAAAAACAAGGTACCGATATCGCCCGTTCGTTTTGCGGCCTGAATGATCCAAGAAACATTATTGATTCCGCCAAATATGCAAAGGAAGGTGGAATGATTGCCCAGAGCACACTGAGCCTTACGCATTCTGCTGTGCATACCGTAGAGTATTATATAAATCTTGCTCAGCAGCTGATTGACGGTGGCGCTGATGAGATTTGCCTGAAAGACATGGCCGGTATTGGCAGGCCGGTTTCCCTCGGTAAAATTGTGGCTGGCATTAAAGCCTCTAATCCCGATGTGCTGATCCAGTACCACGGACAGACGGGCCCTGGATTTACACCGGCCTCGATCCTTGAAGTTGCCCGTGCAGGGTGCGAAATTATTGACGTAGGAATGGAGCCACTCTCCTGGGGTACAGGACATGCTGACCTTCTTATGACAGTCGCCATGTTGAAAGACGCTGGATTCTCCGTTCCGGATGTAAATATGAAGGCATATATGGAAGCGCGAGCCCTGACTCAGGAGTTCATGGATGACTTCCTCGGATATTATATCCCACAACGAAACAGGATGCTCAACTCATTGCTCATAGGCCCTGGCCTTCCTGGTGGTATGATGGGCAGCCTCATGGCCGACCTGGAAAACAACTTAAAAAGCATCAATAAGTGGTTGACAAAAAATAAAAAACCGAACATCTCTCAAGATGACTTGCTTGTTCAGTTGTTTAACGAAGTGGAGTACATCTGGCCAAAACTTGGTTACCCGCCGTTGGTAACTCCATATAGCCAGTATGTGAAAAACGTAGCCATGATGAACGTAATGTCAATGATCAAAGGCAAGGACAGGTTCTCCATGATCGATGACAATACCTGGGATATGCTGGTAGGAAAAGCCGGAAAACTACCGGGTGAACTGTCGCCGGAAATTGTTGCACTTGCAGAAAAGCAGGGACGTGAATTTTACACGGGCCATCCACAGGATTTATATCCTGATGTGCTTCCTGAATTCAGAAAAGAAATGGACGACAATGGATGGGATTATGGTGAGGACGATGAAGAGCTTATGGAGCTTGCCATGCACCCACCACAATACCGAAACTATAAATCAGGGAAAGCCAAGGCTGACTTCGAAAAAGAACTCGCAGAGAAAAAAGGGGCTAAAGCAGAGAAAGCTGCACCGGCTCCTGCGGCAACTGCTCTTGCAGGAGGATTTGTGCCAAAAACACTTAATGTAGATGTGAATGGTGAAAAATATGTTGTAGCAGTTTCTTATGGAGATGCAGCTCCTGCACCATCAGCTCCGACGGCGGCGGCTGCTCCAACTACTCCGGTTTCTGATGATGCCGAGGAAATCATTGCGCCATTAGAAGGGAACTACCATAGAACAAAAAGTGCCTCTGAAACGGCCATCAAAGTTGGTGATACCATAAAGGAAGGCGATGTAATTGGGTATATAGAATCTATGAAGGTGTACAATGCCATCACAGCAGATAAATCCGGAAAAATTGTAGATATCTGCTTCAACGATGGTGACACCGTTGAAGAGGATGATGCACTTGTGAAATTGCAATAATTTTATCCCTAAATAGATTAGTTTAATTTATGGAAATTCTTAGAAATCTATATGAAATGACAGCTTTTGGGGCATTATTCAAAAGCACTGAAACTGTCCTTATGATATTTATCGGATTGGATTTGCTCTATCTGGGTGTCGTAATGGGATATGAGCCGCTACTGTTAGTGCCGATTGGTTTTGGTGTAATTCTGGCGAATTCCCTGGGAGGTGATATGGGCGTTGTACCATCGAATGATGAAATTGCGCACATGACCTTACTGGAAATAGCCAAGAACCACGGTATCATGAACCTGCTTTATTATTCGTTGATAAAGACAGGCCTTTTGCCTCCAATCATATTTATGGGAGTAGGAGCGCTGACAGATTTTGGCCCGATGCTGCGAAATCTGAAGTTGGCGTTTTTTGGCGCTGCAGCTCAGATTGGCATATTCACCGTTTTATTAGGTGCGATAGCTGTTGGTTTTACACTGAAAGAAGCAGCCGCACTTGGTATCATTGGTGGCGCAGACGGACCAACAGCGATTTATACAACAATTAAATTGGCGCCTCACTTATTAGGTCCGATAGCCATTGCAGCTTATTCCTACATGGCATTGGTGCCGGTGATCATTCCTTTTGTGGTTAAGCTTACGACCTCTAAAAAGGAGTTGAAAATTAACATGAAGGAGCAAGACAAGCTGTTCCCAAGTAAGAAGCCAATCAAAAATATGAGGGCGGCGAAGATCCTTTTCCCGTTGATGATGGGAGGAATTGTTGCCGTGTTGGTGCCATCGGCAGTTCCATTGGTAGGAATGTTGCTGTTTGGTAATTTAGTGAAAGAGATAGGAAATTCGACAGATCGGCTATACAAAGCTGCATCTGGAGGCATCCTTAATACAGCTACTATATTTTTGGGCCTGACGGTAGGAGGAACCATGACCGCCAGTGCTTTTTTAAATACGGAAACAATCCTGATTATAGTCGGTGGGTTTATCGCCTTTTGTTTCTCCGTTGCGGGCGGAATTTATGCCGTTAAAATCTTTAACCTGTTTGCAAAAAAGAAAATCAATCCATTGATTGGTGCCACGGGATTAAGTGCAGTGCCAATGGCCTCGAGGGTAGCTAACGAAATTGCTTTAAAGCATGATCCGAGCAACCACTTACTGCAATACGCTATGGCAAGTAATATTTCGGGTGTGATTGGTTCAGCTGTTGCAGCAGGAGTATTGATCTCATTCCTGGGGTAGATAAACTTCAGATAATACTATTTACCAATGCATAATGGAATGGGTAAAAACCATTCTGTTATGCATTTTTTTTATTTCACAGCTCAAAGCATATTCTAATGAAAGAAAAAAGAAGCATCAGGGAGGAAAATCTGAACAAGGTATTGCTGAGCAGGTACCTTCCAATAGATGAACTAAACCATAGTTTTAGTACCTGGGAGCTACAGGGAACTTTTTTTGAAAAAATATTTTTAGAATGCTATAAAAACCTTGGAGGAAGCGCTGCCTTTCCTGAAATAAAGTTTAATGTTCCTTTTATTGAATTCGGTCGCTTTAGCGTGCTTTTGGATGAGCACATTCACTTCAATAAATATCGAGCGAAAACCCTGCGATCTTCTTTTTATGAAAATCTAAGTAGTTTTCCACTCATGAAATACAAATCATACAGCAGGAAATATGAGGTGGAATGTCTCAAAGCTGGTACCTCCAATCCTGCCTGGACAAACAAGGAGGCCGAGCGTCACTTTGGCCCTTCACAGGCCAATGGTGATTTGGGCTTGAGTGGTTCTGCCGGATGGAAACTTACTGCTTTTAAAGATTTTGCGATTGACCTGATTGCCAGGCAACGGAAAATCAGGATGTTGAGAATTTCCGTTTGGGATGATATACTGATCCATAAAAAGCTGGTGAAATTTAACGAATTGCTCATGAGTCCGGGAAATTCCGAGACGGAGTTGATTTTAAAATATGTTGAACGAAAAATGATCGCATTGTATGCGGATGATTTTTAACC
>JAUUZS010000221.1 GCA_030589835.1 Cyclobacteriaceae bacterium | reverse complement strand
TACATTTTTTTCATTGGAAACATAAATACGCTTGATTGCTGTGGCAGCCTGGGTAGCCTGACTGTCGCTGCTTAATAGAGCCTGTTCGGAGGTTTCGTTTTTTGTTTTCACCGAACAAGCGCCAACCAACATCAATAAAAATATCGGGTAATACATGAACTTAAGTTGCTTCATCTCTAAATTCGTTTAAATAAGGTATAATTTCTTTAGCTGCTGTGTAATCATTCCTGATATGCTCAGCAAATTTTTCTGACACAAGTTTATACGCTTGATCGTTCATGTGAGAAATCTTGCGCAGCACCCTACAGGAAGACTCAAAATGATCGGAAGTAAATAAATATTCTGAAAATTCTTGTGCCATTACGTCTCTCATTCCATCAACATTGCTGGCAATAACCGGAATGCCCAGGGCTCCCGCTTCGAGCATTACATTTGGCATGCCTTCGTAGTAAGAAGGGATGGCGATCCAATTGCATGCCAAATAATATTTTATGAGTTCGACCCGGTCGAGAAAGGGGATGCAATGTACCGAAAGAAAGTGTTCGGCTATGAACGTCTCTACCTCCTCGCCTAACTCGCCCGATAGCAGGAGGGTAAACCGATCAGCACAGCCACTTCTGACTACTGAATTAAGAAAAAACAATACTCCTTTCTTTACTTTCAGTTGACCAAATATGCCAATTATTTTTTTGTCGCCATATGTCTCTTTGAGCGTAGCAGCAAATTGAAATTCACTTTTTAAGGGCTTCCACTCATCACTATTGATGCCGTTTGGCGTATAAACCACGTTTTTGCAGTCAAATATTTTTTTTATTTTATCTACTTTGGTTTTGCTTACTGCAAATACGGCTTTCGACTCTTCGAGGCACAATTTTAGCCCTGCCCGTCTCTTGCTATCGAAAATAGAGATATCAAAATCATTTCCTCTGATGCAGGTAAATAAAGACAAGCCCAGCAATTTGCTAAAAATAGGCCCTGCCGAAACAGGCAGAAAGCCGCCAAAAATAAACAGGCCTTTCGCTCCGGAAAAAATGGTAGCGTTTTCTAAAAAGGTTAGAACCAAATTTAAACCGTGTGCCATATCCAGCGTTTTGGGAACGGCAGTATAACTACCTTTTTCTTTTTGTTGGGTGGAAAATGACTTTCTCCTGTTGGTAAAATGAATCACATGGATCTTGATTCCATTTTTCCGCAATTCATGTACCAATCGATCACATGACTGTGCCATGCCCCCTCTATTGGGAGGATAGTTTTCAGTCAACAGCACCAACTCCATCATTTAAAATTTATTTAATTCACGGGTCAGCTATCATAAAAATCGTCATCGGAATCGGAGTAGCTCATTTCCTGATCGGAGTAATTTTCGAACTCTCCATAATCTGACTCATCAAAAACTTCGGTATCACTGTGATCGTAATAATCGGAACGCATAAACCAATACCAGGTATAATAATCCATCGTTCCGGCTGCATACATCGACCTATAATCCTCACCCTTGGTCACCTGATTTGCCTGATGCTCTTTTTGGTAACAATTGAGACAAAGCACCGACCCATCTAGCTGGCGACTATGATGGACACAAACATCAACTCCACAGCTGTCACAGCTGGTTTCAGTTTCCCCGTTACACATTCGCTGAACAAAGATTCCTTTTTTTAATTGACAATTTTTCATTTGCTAAAGCTTGATTTGGGGTATTAATTTCCTTTAGGTGTAACGATAGAATACATACGATGCACCATTCCTAAAAATTGATTTACGGGCATTTCCGTACTTTCAGCCGATTTAGCATTGTATTTTGCCTTTACTATAATGGCATCATCTGATTGAGACACCATCAACCCATCCTGAGCAGTGCCGTTTGCAGTATAGTTATTTTTAGAAAATACAATTTTAAGAAGTGATGTTTCCTTGTATTTATATTTCGTTTTGAATTTTATTTTTCCGCTAGCGCCTTTTTTTCTAACATTTATTTTCTGAATGAATTTGGTGCAAGCGAAGATTAAGTTCGTATCATCAAAAAATGTGATGCTGCCACCAAGCCAGGGAAACTCATAATTGAGGTACTCCCTTCCGAGTGACTGTGCTCTTGGTATTTTTTCTTTAAAATACTTTTTGCTGATAGCTTCTCCGGCGTGAAACTCAAGTTTCAGTTTAGTGCCTGGCTTAATTTCTTCTCTAAATAGCCCTACTAAAGGAACAATAAATGTTCTGAATCCATCTTCCAAATCATCTTTCTTAAGCTTGCTTTGCTGTGTAAGGGAGATGACCAATACGGTAATGGTCACGATCAATATCACGCCTCCCACGATGGCCGGTATTACATGTTCTAAGCTAAGGGAAAGGACAATACTTCCAATAATCGTAACGGCAATAATCAATCCCATTTTGCGGGCATTTTTACCCAGCTCTGCCCGTACAGTATCGTTGATCTTATCGAAATAAGCAAGTTTGCTTAAGGTCTTCAATAATTTGACCGGATCGAATGATCCTATCAACGTTTTGCTATTAAGAATTTCGAGCTGTTTTTCATTTAAGGAAGCTTTGAGCCCCTGTATTTTTTCAAAACTCATAGGTGTCTATATAAGGAGTTAAACCAACATGATCTGACTAAAAAATAAGATATCAAGTTTAAATATTTATTCAAACCAATGCAAATAATAGCACGGATTTATAGCAAGGAATCGTATATATCTTCCATTTGTTGACGTATCAACCCCCAATTATATTTTTCCTCTATCAGGGCTCTTCCATTTTTTGCCAACCGTTGGTTCATTTCCGGGTATTCATAAAGCAGACGAATAGTACGGCTCAATTCCTGAGGACGTTCGGGCCGCACCAAATAGCCCGATTCTTTATGAGTGATAATTTCACGTGTAACCGGCAGATCAGAAGCAATTACTGTCGTGTTACAGGCAAATGATTCGAATATTTTTAGTGGGGAGCATCCCTGATCCAGATTTCTACTGCATTCTTTCAATGGTGCAATTGACAACAGCGCATTTTTGATCACCGTATTTAATACGGGTTTTTCCAATTGGAATTTCCACTCTACCTTGTCCTCAATTCCCAGCTTAGCAACTAGCTTTTTAAAGTTTTTTACCTGTTTGGGTCTGTTCGCACTACAAATTACCAAATGGAGGTCAAGATCTTTTAATAAAGCCATTGCTTTAAGGAGATCATCTACGCCTTGCCAAATTTGCAATGCGCCAAAATATAGAATGTAATTTTTGGGTAGGTCTGTAAGTTCTTGAGTTTGGGGATTGAGATCACCGGCATTCGTGACCACTTTTACCTTTTGCTCATCAAAACCCCGCTTGAGTATATTCTCCTTAATTACGTTTGACGGTGTGATGATTACGTCGCTATTATTGAGGCAGAAGTTCTCTATGTTTTCCAGTTTCTTTAAGGTGCTTTTTGAGAGGTTGTTGTAGCGGTAGGGAAGTTCAACTGACGGGAAGGCATTTACCTCGAAAACTGCTTTATAGGACCTTTTTTTGGATAACAACCCCAATCCTCCCCAAATATCCCTGAAATGCACCAAATCTGGCGTTGCATTGTTTTGAACAAATTTAGCCAGCTCAGCACTATATTTTTGTGCTCGCATCAAAAAATTAGGGATCTGCTCATTATATCTGAAAACCTCAACATTTCCTTCCTTTTCATAGGCTTCATAGACATGGTTTCCAAGTACATAAAGCTGACCACCATTATATTTATCGAAAAGAAAGGACGACATATGGGCTATATGGGTAGAGGCTCCTTTGGAACTTGGGAACAAATCAAATGCGGCATACAGTGCTTTTTTTTCCATATTAAAAAATTGAATGCAATTTAGTCCAACTTACCAATATCTAACTTTCTGATGAGGGACTTTTTTATTTATGTGTAAAAGATTTAAAAAATCATTCTACTTAAACGCTTAACAAAATAGACATAGATGATCGAAGCAGTAAACTTATAGTGATTTTTCCTGGTAAAGAGTCCAACACTCTTGCTTCGAAGGTGGCATTGTCAAGGTGAATTGAAGCGTACAATATACTCCTTGTTTAATTATAATGGTACTACTGTTATTTTAATGGGAAACTTTGGTCCAAGAGCCAGAAGTCCGAAGTCAGGAGTCGGAAGAAGAGAATTCCAAAATCAGCAAATGTTAATGTTTCTTATTTCTGCATTGGGGTTTCACCTTTTTTTACTTCGGTCTCCGGTCTTCTGACTTCTGACAATATTTGCTATCTTCCATTAAATTCAGGGTAGAACCATATAAATTAATCAAATTCTCCTTTGCGTCTTAGCACCTTCGCGAGCATTAATTTCTTTTCACGCAAAGCCGCAAAGCCACAAAGAATTTTTTTCCTGGTTTTATAAAATTACCCTTACTCATACCGCAAACTTTCGGTCGGATTTCTCCTTGCTATCCGATAAATCTTTATACCTGATGTGAATGCTGTGGGTATAAAAATGATCAAGGTTGCTACAATAAATGAAAGCGAGCCAATGTCATTGTAATAGGTGAAAATATCTGATAAGAATTTATTCATAAAATAATACCCTCCAGCACATCCAAGAATTGTGGCAATGACTAAAATTATTCCGAATTCGTTGTTCATCAACTTCATCATACTTTGTACCGAAGCCCCTAACACTTTCCTGATCCCGATTTCTTTTATTCGTCTGTTTACAGCAAGGGAAACAATAGAATACAGTCCTGTAATGGATAAAAACAATGCAAAAACTCCCATAATACCAAATTGAATAAGAATACCTTTATTGGTATTCATAGACTCATAGGCAACGTCTTCCATATAAAACCCTTCAAATGGCTGGTTTGGGAATAGGCGTTTCCAGCTAGCCTGAGAGGCGGCGAGGATTTCAGGCAAATCTTCCCGGCTTGCCCGGATTACCAACTGTTGATAATCATCTTCTGGTACTACTCGTATAATCGTTGGCTTTATTGGAGCAAACAATCCGTAAGGCATGAAATCTTTGATTACACCAACTATATGAAATTGTGTTTTATCTAAAAGCACAGATTGATTGAGCGGATCTTTTATATCAAATGTTTTGACAAAATCTTCATTTACAATCACCGATTCGACAGTTTCATTTTTAGAATCGACAAGAAAGTTTCTGCCCTCAACTATTTCACTGCCAATGGTGGACAGGTAAGTATCCCCTACCTGCAGGAGATCGGTATTATGAATTTCACCATCAATTTCTATAGTTGCACTTAACGAGCCATACCCTATATTTTGGATGGTTCCTGCTATGGATTGGATGGATTTTATATTCGATAATTCATTTTTCAGTGTTGCAAAGTTCCCTTTAGTTTGAAGTGGAATAACTAAGGTATTTTCCTTGTCAAACCCCCAATCCAATGTCTTTTGAAACCGCGCATTCTGCGTAAGCACTATACCACTAAAAATTGCCATGATGGAGAAACCAAATTGCCAGGTAAGTAGTATTCGCGTGAAATAATTGCTGCCCTTCAGTTTTAATTTGCCTTTTAGAATTTCTGTGGGGTGGAACTTGCTAATATAAAATGCCGGATATGCTCCTGCGATGAAGGATACAAGTATTAGCAGGATGACCAGATTAACGGAGATATTCCAATTGTTGAAATAAAATGTTTCCAGCTCAATAGGCCATTGCTTATTCATCCAACCTACCCACGTATTTGCAATTTCAATAGAAAGAAAAAGCGCTAACAGGCAAAGCACGAAATTTTCTGTAAAAAATTGCCTGATAACCTGCCACCTTACGCCTCCGAATGTTCTGCGGATTCCGATTTCTTTCAGACGGGTATTGGCATAAGCCAAGGAAGTATTGGCGAAATTGAAGCAAGCGATGAGAAGAATAAGTATGTTCATGATCAAGCTCCCGTACAACGCAGATATTGGCAACCCCTGCCTGGTAGTGAATGAATGAACAAATCTGGCTTCGTCTTTTTGTTTTTTAAATGGAACCAGATAAAAATCGTTGATTTTCCACGCTTCTTTTATTTCGTTGTTGATCGAACTATACTTCTGAAGTTCTTCAGTGATTTCATTTGTAGCTGAGGCATTGTTCAATTTGAGATACAACACAGGTCGAATATCGGTACTCCAATCAAATTCTTTTTGTGCAAAGCAATCGAGTAAGTTTTCGTAATGGGTGATGATGTCAAACTGAAAACTGGAATTCACAGGTATTTTTTCAGCAACAGCGCCAATAAGGAATTGCTTGATAATTTCATTATTTTTCCTGATGGTCAATTGTTTGCCTACAGGATCTTCATCACCAAAATATTTCTGAGCAAATTGCTCAGAAATGATTGCTTTGCTTTTATCTTTAAAAACTTCTTTTTGACCTGCTTTCAATTTAAATGAGAACAAATCAAAGAGATTTGGATCTGCAAAAGTGATTTGCTCCCTGTGGATGATATCTTCATATTGAACTAAAAATGCATGCGTATAGCCAAACCTGGTATATGTTTCAATACCCTGGAATTCATTTGCGGCTGTAGGGCCGAGCGCTGAGGGGACCACTCCCCATTTTTGAGACTCACCTTCAATGACGCGATTGCAATTCACTCTGAATATATTACTTGTGTTTTCATGTTGCTTATCGAAGCCCTTTTCAAAGTCATACAGCAGAAAGGTAATGATGACACCAGACAATCCGACTGCCATTCCAACAATATTGATGATGGTAAAAAGATAGTTCTTTCCATAGCTTCTGAGCGCAATGCGTATATAGTTTTTTAGCATGATGGGTTTGGATTTTTTATATCTACTACTATAAATATGCCAAAAAATAAAGGGCTTTAATTCATCAATTCAGGGAGTTATTTTACACTTTAATAATTTAATTGTCTCGATACCAGACATCTATTGTCTTATATCGGACACTCTGGTGTTTGTATTTATGAGTTACTTCAAATTTTATTCAATTTTCAAATTATAATTTAGTCTTGATAATATCGATTAATAACCAGTTATTTAATTTTTAAAATACCAGCCATGAAAAATTTACTAGTGATTTATTTTATCCTTTTAGCAAC
>JAUUZS010000131.1 GCA_030589835.1 Cyclobacteriaceae bacterium | reverse complement strand
TCAGGAGCCAATATATTATGTTTTGAACAAGACCGCAGAGGGGGAATGTGGATTGGTACAAAGGATGAAGGCTTGAACTATTACAAAAATGGTGAATATACATATTTTAAAGCTGATGGCTTAAAAGGTAGTATAAAGGATAACCATATCACGGATATTTGTCTTGACAAGACAGGCACCGTTTGGGTGGCAACCATAAAAAATGGCCTCGCTGCCTACAAAAATGGAAAGTTTATTCATTCTGTGACGGATCAAAGTAATCCTAACTCAATCCAATCAAATATAATAAGAAAAATAGATGTTGATGAAAAAGGAAATATTTGGCTGGCTACAGACGAGGGTTTAGAATCGTTTGACATTGAAAAGAAGGTGTTTACACATCATTTTCTTGACAGTGGCAATACTGAATTGTCTAAAAGATTTAACATCAGGACATTTTTGCTAGCGGAGGATGGAAATATCTATTTAGGAGCGAGTACGGGTTTTTATGTTTATAATCCGGTTTCCGGTATTTCTGAATGCTACCTAAGAGATCAAAATGACGTTAACTCACTGGGACATTCCATGATTTATGAAATAGTTGAAGACGCTGAAAAGCGAATTTGGCTTGGTTCTAAGGGATGGGGATTGATTCGCTTCGACAGAGAAAACAAAACATTTAAAAGTTATAACCAATTCAATGGATTTCCAGACAACGCTGTAAAGAGTATCGAAGAAGATGATCACGGAAATTTATGGATCGGGACTAATAGCGGTATTGTTAAGTTTAACCCATCAAATGAGCAAGCCGAAATTTTCGGATTGTCATATGGTTTGCAAGACAATCAATTCAATAGAAGGGCATCTCTAAAATGTGATGATGGCAGGTTTATTTTTGGTGGAATTGACGGCTTTAATATATTCAGACCCGAAGAATTGAACCTTGAAAAAGAAATTTTGGATGTGATTATAACAGATTTGAAAATATTTGATGAAAGTGTTCCTGTATTTGCAGAGCACAATAAACTTTCTCAAAATATAAGTCTTCTCAATGCTGTGGATATTCTTTATGATCAGTCAAAGCACTTCTCGATCTCTTTCTCAGCGCTACAATTTTCCAACCCCAAACAGGTAAGGTACGCCTATAAATTGGAGGGTTTTGAATATGAATGGAATTATATCGGGAATGAACTTCAAGTCTCATTTACCAATCTTGAACCTAAGGAATATGTTTTCAAAGTAATGGCAAGTGACAATGGGCAGTGGAGTAATAATGTAAAAGAACTTGTTATAAGAATTCCTGCACCCTGGTATATGACAATTTGGTTTAAGGCGGGCCTGGCATTGGCAATTATTGTATTGTTGGTGCTATTTTATTTTTACAAAGTGCATACCCATAGAAAACAAAAACAGATCCTTGAGCAGCTTGTAGATGAAAAGAACTATGAAATCAATTGCCAGAACGAAGAAATAACTGCCCAAAATGAAGAGCTTATTTCTAACAATGAAACCTTGTCTGCTCAAAATGAAGAGGTTTCCAGGCAGAAAGAGCAAATCGACATCCAAAACAAGGAACTTACCATAATTCATAAAGAGCTAAATAAAACCAATCATACGCTTGAAGAAAGAGTGATCGCAAGAACTAAGGAACTTAAGGAGTCAAACAAAAAATTGACTAAATCGGTCATGGAATTGGATCGTTTTGTGTATAGCGCATCGCACGATTTAAGCGCTCCCCTTAAGTCTGTCCTGGGTTTGGTCAATATTGCAAAGCTGGAGAGTAAAGAAAAAAACCTTGAAGTTCACCTCAATTATATTGAGCAAAGCATCAAAAAGCAGGAATTGGTGATACAAAGCCTGATTCAATACTCCAGAAATTCCAGGCTTAAGTTGAATATAGTACCCATTAAATTATCCAAATTGGTTGATAGGATAATTGCTGAATTGAAGTACATGCCAGGTGCTGGTCAGGTTAATATCATAAATGATGTGCCAAAGGATGCCATAATAAATAGTGATGAGCAAAGGCTTCTCACAATATTAAATAACCTTCTGAGCAATGGTATAAACTACAGAAGCAAGGATAAAACAGACTCATTTATACATATCCGTTTCATTAAAGATAAGCATGCCTGGCACTTGATAGTCAAAGATAATGGACAAGGGATAGCGGAAGATCAGCAAGTAAAAATATTCGAAATGTTTTATCGGGCTAATGAGGAGTCTGACGGTTCTGGTTTAGGACTATTTATTGTAAAGGAAGCTGTGGACAGATTGGGAGGAAATATTTTATTGAATTCTACTTTGGCATTAGGATCTGAGTTTGTGCTGGATTTCCATAAAAAGTAAGCCTTATATTGTCAATCAAACCAATGAATACAAGTGATTTTCATGAATTTAATGGTGATTAAGCAAATTGCATATTCCTTATTCCTCAGGTTACAATTTTTTATATTTTATGTTTGTATTTTTCTCTTTGTATTCTTAACGTGAGACCTCATATAGTACCAAATCAGACAAATAAAACCACTCAAAGAACACAAAATAAGTATTTTCCACTTTTTTAACTTATGAAAAATGTCTGGATTTTGATCCAAATAGTATTGAATTGGATATATAATGGTTATTTTTGATTAGATCATATGTAATAATGAATAATATTTTTTTAAAATTATATCTGATATTTTTTTTAACTACTATTATTATTGTCCAATCTTCTGCGCAACATTGGGAGCGGGAATTGTTTTTCCGAAACATATCTTCTGATGAAGGATTATCAATACCTACCATCAGTTGCTTTGCTCAGGATTCCCGGGGTTATATCTGGATCGGAACAGTGGATGGGTTAAACCGATACGATGGTTATGAATTTAAAATTTATCAGCCAAACCCAGCAGACTCCAACTCAATACCCAGTAATAGGATCAATGTGTTGTATGAGGACGATAAGTATAATTTGTGGATTGGAACACCTCAAGGCTTGTGTCAATTCAATTATCAAAAGGAGACATTCATAACGTATAAAAGTGATGATGGATTTATTAGAGTCCATGATATATCTTATGATACAAAAAATAATCGGATTTGGATAGCTTCATCATCAGGGGGCTTGAAGTATCTCGATTTGGATATTGGTATAGTAAAAAGCTGTAGCAATGAAAAGTTGAAGAATAGTATCGTTGATAAGTTGTTAAACATAAACGACAGAGAATTATACATTGGCACTACGAATAACGGGGTATTAAAATTAAACCTTGATTCTTTTGACGTAGAAGAATTTTGCAATACGAAAACCGGTCGATTTCAAATCTCCAGCAATTGGGTGAGAGCTTTGCATTATTACGATGAACGCTTATTTATAGGAACTTGGGGTGGGGGATTAATTGCATATCATATTGATAATGAAAGCTTTAAATATTATACACCTCAAAATTCATCTATCCCTTCTGCCTACATTACTGCCATTACTCATGATCGGGATGGAGAAATATACATCGGAACTAAAGATGGGATGGCAATCTATAATAATCGGGAAGAGTTGTTCTCAGCTCATCAGAAGGAAGATGGAAATGTTACGGCCTTAAGTTCAAATACCATCCGGGCCTTATTTGTTGATAAAAATGATGACCTATGGGTAGGGACTCTTCAGAAAGGGATTGATTTTTTGAACAAAGAGACCAGAAAAATGAGTTTGGTAAAAAAGAAGTACTCGAGCCAAAACAGTCTTTCAGGTAACAATATAACGAGTTTTGCGCAGGATGATAAAGGGGGGATTTGGATAGGGACTCAGGAAGAAGGATTGAATTATTATAAAGATGGCAAGTATACCATCTATAAAGCAAGTTCGTCAGCTGGCAGCTTACGTGACAATGAGATTACAGACATTTGTATAGATCATAACCGCATTGTATGGGTATCGACGCTAAAGGGAGGATTGAGTTATTTTGAAAATAGCAAATTTGTTCATATAGACCTTGACCAATCCGATACTGATTTATACCTCTCTAATTTTGTTCGAAAATTGGATGTAGATAAAAATGGAATTTTATGGATCGGAACATCACAGGGGCTTGACGCGTATGATATTGAAAACAAGAAAATTACACATCACTTTCTTGAGAAAAATAATGATGCTGTCACAAAAAGAAAAAACATAAGAACCTTGTTGGTGGGTAGTAATGGGAATATTTATATAGGCACCAGTACAGGGTTATATATATATTACCCAAAATCCGGGAAATCAGATTATTACCGGAATGACCCTAATGATAGTACATCCCTTGGGCACGATATTATCATGGAAATATATGAAGATTCCAAAGGCGGGATTTGGCTTGGGTCTTTGGGTGGGGGATTAATGTTTTTCGATACGTATTCTAAAACATTCAAAAATTATAGTCCTGACAAAGGTTTTCCGGATGGCTCTGTTGCAAGTATACAAGAAGATGCAAATGGCAATTTGTGGCTTGGGACAAATAAAGGGATTGTAAAGTTTTCTCCGGGTACAGAACAAATTGTGATTTTCGGCAAATCATATGGAATACAAGATACACAATTCAAACCTTTGGCATCCACAAAATGCAAGGACGGCAGATTGTTGTTTGGAGGGATTCGAGGTTTCAATGTCTTTATGCCTGAAGAATTGGAAAAGGAAAAGCTTGAGCTGGATGTGATTGTTACAGATTTGCTTTTGTACGACCAAAGTGTTCCGATTTTTGGTGAACCTGATATCCTGAGCCAAAACATCAGTTTGGTAAATACTTTTAGCATGATGTACCGTCAGGCAAAATATTTTTCGATTTCTTTTTCCGCATTACAGTTTTCTGACCCGGAACAGGTAGAATATAAATACATGCTGGAAGGCTTTGATGACGATTGGAATTATATCAGCAATGACCATCGCGTTTCCTTTTCAAACCTGGCGCCGGATAACTATGTATTAAAGATAATAGCAAGTGAAAATGGTGTGTGGGATAATAGTATAAAGGAAATTGGCATAAGAATTATTCCTCCCTTTTATATGGAAACATGGTTCAAAGCTGGGATTGTAATGATTGTCGTCATTCTGTTTGCCTCATTTTATTACTACAAGCGTTTTAATTATAAAAAAAATCAGCTTGTACTTGAAAAACTTATCGAGGAAAAGAATAAAGAAATCACCAATCAGAATGATAAACTTCTTTCTACCAACGAGAAACTACTCACACAGAATGAAGAAATCAGTAAGCAGAAGGAATATATTGGCAATCAGAATAAAGAGCTCACCATTATTCACAAGGAATTAAAACAATCGAACAACACACTTGAGAAGAGGATTGAACTTCGAACCACAGAACTTCTGGAGTCGAATCAGAAATTGAATAAATCGGTGATGGAACTAGATCGGTTTGTGTATAGTGCATCACATGATTTGAGTGCCCCACTTAAATCAATTCTCGGTTTGGTGAATATTGCAAAAATTGAAAATAAAAATAGCAACCTGGAAACTCATCTGAAATACATAGAGGATTCAATCTATAAGCAAGAAAGAGTTATAAAAAGTTTGATTCAATATTCGAGAAATGCAAGGCAGGAAATTATCGTTAAACCATTAAACATATACAAGCTGGTTAAGCAAATAATACTTGACCTGAAATATATGCCAGGTTCAGCACAGGTGGAAATAATCATGGATATGGATAAGGAAGTGACCATTAAAAGTGATGAATTGAGAATGAAGATGGTTTTGAATAATCTTTTGAATAACGGGATAAAGTATAGCGATCGGGATAAAAAAGATTCTTTTATTCATATAAAGATGACCTTAAAAGAGAATTTCTGGTTATTGAGTGTGAAGGATAATGGACTTGGGATTGCTGAAAACCAAAAGGAAAAAGTATTCGACATGTTTTACAGAGCAACGGAAGAGTCTGACGGTTCTGGTTTAGGCCTTTTTATTGTAAAGGAAGCTGTTGACAGACTTGGAGGTAACATTTCTTTAGATTCTACACTGAAGGAGGGATCTGTCTTTAAATTGGAGTTCCCTTATTTATAATGGTAGAGTTAAAAAGCTAAAAGTAGAATGCAGAAAGCTAAAAGAAAAACAACTTTTTTAACTTCCGTCTTCCGTCTTCTATCTTCTATCTTCTATCTTCTATCTTCTATCTTCTAACTTCCGTCTTCTGACTTCCGTCTTCTGACTTCTGTCTTCTAGCTTCTAACTTCTAACATACCCGTGAGATCGCATAATATTGACTGGGTAGTTTGGGCATTCATGATCCTTACAATATTTGTCCACTCATGGTTTATTCCATTCTTTATCAACATGTACCTGATTGTATTGACCAGATGATAAGCGAGTATGGCCAGGTTGACATCCCACCTTGGTTGCTTCAATTATCAATTGATTTAGGAACTAAGCACTCAGTCTTTCCCCTTTCTTAGAAGGAATACAGAAAAGCACTATACCATCTACTCATGTCTTAGGGAATTGATCGGATTTTTTAAGGCTACCTTGACGGTATGATAGCTAACGGTAAATATGGCTATCAGTAAGGCTGATACTCCGGCAATGATAAACACATCAATTCCTATTTCAGTCTTATAGGCAAAATCATTTAACCATAAATTTCCAAAATAATATGAAACAGGGATTGAAATGACAAATGCGATCAAAACCAGTTTTGAAAAGTCTTTGGTCAAAAGGGCCAATAATTCAATAGTTGAAGCTCCATTTACTTTGCGTATGCCAATTTCCTTTCTTCTGTTTTCTGTAGAAAAGGAGGATAATCCCAGGAGTCCCAGGCAGGCAATAAAGATGGCCAAAATGGAAAAATATTGAACCACATTGCTCAGTTTTTCCTCTTTTTCATATAATTTGTCGTAATCATTATCCATGAAGGAATAGCGAAAAGGAGTGCCTTCAAAGCTATCGTTCCATTTTGCTTCTATGAATTCCATGGTTCCTTTAAGGTCTTTACTATTCACCTTAATGCACATTTTTGCCCCTCCATTAGCAAGAGCAATTACCAGGGGCTTTATAGGATCATAAAGTGATCGGTAGTGGTAGTCTTTTACGAGCCCGATTACGGTTCCTGTTCGAACATTATTGCCATTTACCCGGTCGAGAGATCTGCCTACTACAGCATCGTCCCAACCCAAAGTCCGTGCTGCGGCTTCATTGATGATATATCCTGTTGAATCATTCGTATTTCCAACCTGAAAACTGTGCCCTTCAATAAATTCAAGATTCAGCACTTTTTCAAAATCATGGGCAGCAAAAAACATACTAAACCATTGTTGCTCTTCTATCGGGGTGCCGGATACCACAAAAGCATTTTCGATCAATTCTTCCTGCCCCGGTATGCTGCCTCCCATCATGGTGACGGCTGCTATGCCTGAATTGGCTTCCATTGTGTTTTTGAATTCAGCGTAGTGGTTTCGTTGCGCAAAGTTGACATCTGCCAAAACGATTTGTTCTTTATTGAAACCAAGATCCAGTGTGTGAATGTACTGAAGTTGTTTATACACAATTCCGATGCAAATAATGAGGGTAATAGAAACCACAAACTGGCCAACTACAAGAATTTTTCTTAAAATATTATCGCCTTGATTAGAGCTGATAATTCTACCTTTCAATACATCTGTCGGATTAAATGCCGACATGATGATGGAAGGATAACTCCCGGCCAATAAGCCTACGACAATCAATAAAACAACAATGCCCATCAGCAATAGTGGATTTTGAAAAAGGTCGAAAGCGATTGCTTTTCCTGTGATATTGTTATACCAGGGCAAGATATTATAGATGATAAGCATGGCTATCAGCAAGGATAAAAACGTGGTCAGAATAGCCTCGCCCATAAATTGAACCACCAGCATTTCACGGGTAGCACCCATTACTTTCCTTAGTCCAACTTCCTTTCCTCTTTTTACAGACCTTGAAGTGGCCAGGTTCATAAAATTGATAATGGCAATAATAAGGATCAATATAGCAATTGATGAAAAGATATACACATGTTGTATGTTTCCATTGGTTTCGAATTCCAGCTCCAGGTGGGAATTCAAATGTATATCATTGGCTTTTTGAATTCTTAGCGCCACTCCTTTTTCTGCCAATAATTCCGGATAATGCGCTTTTACAAATGCGGGCAGTTGAGCCCGGATTCGCTCGACTTCAATAGGATCTTCTACCGTAAAATACATCCAGGCAGCTACCCAAACCCACTGTGTATCAAAAAAGTCAGGATTATTGGCGAAAAAGGTTTTGAAGGTTTCAAAAGAAGCCAACATATTAAAATGCAGGTGCGTATTTTTGGGCAAATCTTCAATAACCCCTATTACCTCAAGGTCACGAAAATTATTCAGGTTGAGCAGTTTGCCAATAGGATCGTCATTGCCAAAATATTTTTTCGCAACGGATTCAGTAATGATCAATTCGTTTGGACCTACCAGGGCTTTTGAGGGATCGCCTTTGACAAACTTAAAATCGTATATTTCCAGAAAACTGTGTTCCATAAATACAAAATCGTCTTCATAAAATTCGTGGTCTTTGTATTTTATCAAGGTAGGATTGCCCCAGCTTGATGGCCGGTAAGCCAAAGCTGTATTGGTGATTTCCGGAAAATCTTCCACCATGGTATTTTTTGTTGGAAATGGAACAGAGGCAGATTGCGATAAATGGTCGCCCATCGGAAAATCCTGAACCAAACGATAAATTTGCTCATTGTTTTTGAATGATTTTTCATAACTCAGCTCATCCTGCACATAGAGTAGAATGATGATGCAAGCCGCCAAGCCCAATGCCAATCCGAGGGTATTGATCATTGAATAATACTTCTGATTGACGAAGCTGCGCAAAGTAACTTTCAGGTAATTCTTAAACATGAGCGATAATTATATGATATAAAGACAAAGTTTAGACAGAAATTGTTTTGATCCCCAATTCTATTTTAATAGTGGCGATTATTTGGTTTTAATGGAGAGCTAATGCCTGTCACCCGGTAAAGGTGGTGTTTGCAGGGGGTAGCAAAAAGTGGCAGCTTCTGGTTGCGGGATGCCTGTTTAGGTACTTAAAAAAGTAAACTAACCAACATGTTGTTAGTTTGGATGTTGTCTATAACATGAATATCAGATATTGAACAAGAGATTAATAGAAAAATTGA
>JAUUZS010000507.1 GCA_030589835.1 Cyclobacteriaceae bacterium | reverse complement strand
GGCAAGATGGCAATGGTACAAGAGTCATGGCATTATGGACTATCCCATTTATGTGATGGAATATGATAAAAAAATTATTGGATACGGTTCACTTTCGCGCTACCGCGAAGGCAGGCAAGCCATGAAAAGTATTGCTGAAGTAAGTTTTTTTCTCGATGAAGCATCACAGGGAAAAGGTTATGGCAGCATTTTATTAAATAAAATAATTAATGATTGTCACAGGGTAAAGATCAAAACATTGGTAGCAATCCTGCTCGATGTCAACAAGAAAAGTATCCGTATGCTAAAAAAACATGGTTTTAAGAAATGGGGGCATTTCCCGGATGTCGTTGAGTTTGAGGATAAAACATGTGGACAATTGATCTATGGAATGAAAATTAAGGATAGAGAACAGGAGGAGTAGGCAGGGAAGAGTGGAGGAGCAGTGAGAAGTGGCAGGAGACAGTAGCAGTGGGCAGGTGGCAGGTGGCAGGTGGCAATTAGATATAGAACTGGAACAATTTCCTTATTTTGGTGGTTTCGATAATTATAAATGTAGAACATGCAATCGAACAAGACTGTAGAAGGATTTATCGAAAAACAATCCCGGTGGAAAGAACCATTACAAAAATTTCGTAGAATTTTTTTAGAGACAGAACTACTTGAAACCATAAAATGGGGCACACCTGTTTATACCCTTAATGGCAAAAATGTGTTGGGCATGGGTGCGTTCAAGTCTTATGTTGGCATATGGTTTTTCCAGGGGGCGTTTCTGAAAGATCCGCACAAAAAGCTGATCAATGCCCAGGAAGGCAAGACTAAAGCATTGCGACAATTACGATTTGCTACCAATGAGGAGGTTAATTATGAATTGGTAAAAGAATACGTGGCGGAGGCCATTCAAAATCAGAAAGAAGGAAAAGAGATCAAACCAGAAAAAAACAAGCCGCTGATTATCCCCGATGATTTGCTGGCAAATTTTGAAATGGATGAAAAATTGAAAAGCTGTTTTGAAGATTGACCTTGTCGAAAAAAAGGGAATATGCAGAATACATTTCTGAAGCCAAACGTAAAGATACCAAGCACAAACGACTTGAAAAGATCATCCCCATGATCAAAGAGAATATTGGAATGAGTGATAAGTATAAAAGGAAGTAACATGTTGACACAAGAACAAAACACACTTCTCTATTTCTGGAATTCATCATGTTCGGTCTGTGAACCGCTTTATGATAAGCTGGAAATCCTAATCACGGATCATTTCCCGGAACTGCAAATCAATAAAGTCAACGTTGAAGAGAACCCTGAATTACGGACAAAATATGGTGTTTTTTCTTCTCCCATTATCATTCTGCTTTTAGATGGCAAGGAGTATCTTCGGAGTGGAGGCAATGTGAGCATACGGGAAATAAAGCAAAAAATTCAACGGCTTTATGAATTGAAATTTGATAAATAGAGTTAAATATTTTTTAAATACATTTTACTCCTATTAATTTACTGCTCAATCTGAACTACAAAACCTCTGATCCTATGCGCACCCGGAAGTCAAATCTTATATTATCCATTCTTGCACTGCTTATATCACTAAATATCCATGCCCAGGAGCATGACAAAAAAGAAAAATGGGACGTCAATACTCCTGTAGGACCATTCAAAGAAGTCAACATAGAAACTGATGAGGGCACCTGGATGAATCTCGATGTGAGTCCTGATGGGCAGACCATAGTTTGTGATATGCTTGGGGATATTTACACCTTGTCAATTTCCGGTGGTGAAGCTCGTATCATTCGTGAAGGTCATGCTTTCGAAATACAGCCCCGCTTCAGTCCGGATGGGCTCAAGATCTCCTTTACCTCTGATGCCGGGGGAGGGGATAATATCTGGATCATGGATGCGGATGGCGCCAATGCAAAGCAAGTCACTAAGGAAAATTTTCGATTGCTTAACAATGCCGTCTGGACGCCAGATGGACAATACTTAGTAGCCAGAAAACACTTCACTTCTCAGCGGTCATTGGGTGCCGGTGAAATGTGGATGTATCATACAGGAGGAGGAGACGGCGTTCAGCTCACTAAAAGAAAAAATGACCAGCAGGATGTTGGGGAGCCTTGGGTAAGTCCTGATGGCCGATATGTGTATTTTAGCGAAGATGTTGCTCCAGGAGGCTATTTTAAATACAACAAAGACCCTAACAGCCAGATCTATGTGATTCGCAGGTATGATTTGGAAAAAGGCACGGTAGAAAACGTGATCCAGGGGCCAGGTGGAGCCATACGTCCGCAGATTTCTCCTGACGGAAAAAAACTCGCCTTTGTCCGTCGGGTGCGCACCAAATCAGTTTTGTACATTCATGATTTGGCTACAGGTATTCAAAAACCTGTGTACGATCAATTATCAAAAGATCAACAGGAGGTCTGGGCGATATTTGGCGTTTATCCAAACTACAATTGGATGCCAGACAACAAGCATGTGATTTTGTGGGCTAAAGGAAAAATCAAAAAGATCAATACAGAAACCGGTGAAGACCAGGTAATTCCTTTTAAAACGAAATCCACGCATAAAATTACGGATGCGCTATTTTTCAAGCAAAATCCAGCGCCGGAAAAATTCAAAGCACATGTCATTCGAAATGCGCAAACTTCCCCTGATGGTAGTTTGTTGGTCTTTAATGCCGCAGGATACCTTTATACAAAAAACCTTCCTGATGGAAAACCAAAACGCTTAACAAAAGGAACGGATCTGGAATTTGAGCCCTCTTTCGCCCCTGATGGAAAATCCATTATTTATGTCACCTGGAATGATGAAGAAAAAGGTGCGATATGGAAGGTTTCAACCAAAGGCAGCAATCCTGTGAAACTAACAAATGAAAAAGGGATTTTCAGAACACCTTCCTATTCCTCTGATGGATCAAGAATCGTGTATTACAAGGAAGGTGGAAACGGCGCAATGGGTTTTGCCTACGCCGTAAAGCCGGGAATATATTGGATGAATGCCAATGGTGGCAGTTCAAATTTCATTACCAAAGACGGTCAAAATCCAACCTTCAATCGCGAGGGAAATCGTGTTTTTTATCAAAAATCCGGTGGACTGGATAAACAGTATTGCAGCGTCAACCTGAATGGAGAAGACAAAAAAGTGCATTTTCACTCGAAATACGCAAATCAATTTGCATTAAGTCCCGATAATAAATGGCTGGCATTTGGGGAGCTGTACCATGTGTATCTGGTGCCTTTTACAGATCATGGACAAACATTTGAATTGAGTGGAAATGTAAAATCAGTACCATCGGTGAAAGTATCGGATAAAGCCGGCATCAACCTGCATTGGTCTGCTGATGGGAAGAAAGCCCTTTGGACGATGGGATCAGACTACTATGCGGTAGAGCTAAAAAATTGCTTTACTTTTTTGGAAGGATCGCCTGACAGCATTGGCGAAATCAAAAGAGAGGTCGTCGATATTGATTTGACATTGGATACCGACAAGCCAAAAGGGAAATTAGCCTTTACCGGGGCGAAGATCATTACCATGAATGGAAATGAGGTCATCGAAAATGGAACAGTTATTATTGAAGAAAATAAAATCATGGCTGTTGGATCGGCGGATGAAATTAAAGTCC
>JAUUZS010000402.1 GCA_030589835.1 Cyclobacteriaceae bacterium | reverse complement strand
CCGCACCCATATTTTTATTTAAGTTCTCTTTTACTCTATATAATCCATCAAGTAATAGGTATTGAATGCAAGTCATTGACATCCCATTTGGTATATGAAATAATATTTTGAAACAATACATTCAACTCCGATGTCTTTGACGCAATTTCTAGCTGATAATACGTATCTATCATGATCACTTGCATTTTGGAGGTTACCAGTCCACAAAGATGAATTGATCTTTCCAGGGAAATTTTACCATTGACATATTCCAAGTAATCTTATCCAATAAAATATCATGGGTCTTTCGCTCAATAATCACCCTTGGCCGATCCTCACTAAGCACTAATTTTCCAGTTCGTTTTAAAAATTCATTTCTCAAAAGATCTGCTGATGAGTTCATAAGTGCCGGCCAATGCCCCAAAACAGCTTGCAACATCTCATTGGCATGATCTTTTAGTGGATCAGGAAGTTTTACAAGCCTGTTTATTGTTTGCGTTACCGGGATGTTACACAGGAATTTTTCGAACACCATCAAATGTTCAAATTGCTGCTCCTCCCTTGTCGCTACATAATGTAAGAGGTGAGCCGCCAATTCGGGATCGTTTATAGCTTGGTTGGTGTTGAGTAGCTGGCAATTGTCAAAAAGCTGTTTTATAAACGGGTGCAACAGGATTAGCCCCGCATTATTAATGTATTGATCGGATGGTTTTTCTGGTGCTATTTCTTCATCCCGAAAGGGTAGAAGTTCATGTACCTCATCTTCGTTATTCAAAAGCTCTTGTAAATTACCTTTTGAATATTCCGTTTGGGTGCCGGTTTCTTTTTCTGAATGATCTATGGATTTTGATTCCTTATCTTTTGAAGGGGATTCTTTTTCTAATTGACTTTTATTTTCAGGAATTTTATCGCTTTCTTTTTTAGGAAGGATGTGACGTGTAGTAGATAAAAATTCATCTGGATCACGAGATTTTTTCTGAGCATGATCAGCGTGCCTGGATTCATTGCTTTGTGAAGGAGATTCTTTTTCTAATTTTTCCCTAATTAATCGAACTTCATTTTTGAGGGTGCCAAGCACCTTTAAGGATGGTTTCTTTTCTATGTGCTTAGCAATTTGATTTGATACAAGATGCTTGCTTAATGGCGTATTAAATTCGAAAAAACTATGGATTAGGTAGTGTAGTTTCTGCCTGAGTATTGCCTCATTAACTCCTGTTAATTTTAAGAAAACGATTTCCCAGGTCATTAATCTTTGATCTAAGGTAAGTTGGCCGGATGTCAATATGCCAAGGGCAATATGATTTTTAATTTTTTCAAGGTTTTTTATTTCATCCGAAGTCAAAGCACGGTGTACTACTTTTGCAATATTTATTGCCAGGATTAAAATTTGTTCGTCATTAAATTGCTTAATAAACCTTTCCCGGATAACAGGTTTGCGAAGCATCTGAAGTAATTTTTCTGAATAAGTATTGGAAGCAATTATTGATGCATATTCACCCTCTTTATCTATTTCCAGATGTCCTGTTGAACTATTCCACCAGGGGCTTGTTCCCGTCTCTAAAAACTGAAAAAATTCATTTAGTTGCTTGTCTTCCTTACTCAACAACACATTTGCGGCCTTTTCGGTACTATAAAGACTTTCTTTGATAAGTTCATCGACTTGTCGATCTATTTTGTGCGCCATCAATTCAGTAAGTGCGTTAAGCTTCTCTTCTGATTTGATAGAAAGTTCGATATCCAGCTTTTCTATCTGAATTGTATAAGAAGGGCTTTTTTTTCCTATTGCATCAAAATAATCAGACAGTCGTGGTAATAGTTGTTCCTTTATAAATACATCAATATGATCCTTGAAGTAATATGCCTGCTTTGTTGAATCAGTATTTACCTCAATAAAAACTTTATTGATGATATGTGTATCAGAACTATTCACCTTTAGCTAAACTTTCCAGTTGTGTATTGATTTCCACTATTAAGAATGCAGATTCATTAAATACATCGATAATTAAGGTTAAAAATGCTTTAAGTGTTCCATCTGTATCGGCGTTGAATTTGAATTCCAAAAAGCTGTTGAACATGGTATCGATAAATTTGGCAATCGTAATGATGGTCTTTTTAAACTCCTCAAGCGTTCCTGGTTCCTGACATCTTAGTACAGTATAGAATAATTTCGTATGCATTTCAATTAGAAAACGCAATACGCCAAGTTCATCTTTATCATCCACTAATCTTGCTGTCTCAAGGAACCTGGCATATGTTTTCTCCTGGAACATCTCTAATAACAGTTCGTTATTGCTGCCATTTGTAAAGGTGTCCAGGTCACTACCGACATCCGAATAAAGTTTCTCTATTTCACTTATCAAGTTGATTGTTTCGCTGCTATAGGTATCGAATAAATCGGTGGAGCGCAATAATTTTATTTCGACAAGTGATGTTGAAATGAGGGACTCTGCTACATCAGTACAAGATAGTGTGTCTTCTTTCCGGATAGGAATCGTTCTCGGGCCATCTATTGAAACGCCACAGTCATCACTAATGGCAGTGAGCGAAACATCTATGGATACCCCATCATAGTCACTGAGCGGACGAACTACCTGCGATTTATTTTTTCGATCAATTTCTTCGCCATTAACGTCCCATGTGTACTTCACCGCATTCTGGGAATTGTTTTTTAAGGAGAGCAATCCTCCTTTTACAGTATGTGTAAATTGTGCCGTTGGTGGGTTTTGTATAGTAATTACCAATTCTGATGGAGTACCGTCTAAGGTGATAACCACAGAATTTGTTGAGGCAGAAACATGTGTTCCAATAAATACGAACTGCCCCGCATCATTTAGAGAAACACCCTCCCCTCCAATAGTTACTTTTGCTCCTTCCGGCACTATGCTTAAAACATGCTCGCTGTCATCATCCCTGCATATGGTAGTATCGTCGATACTCACCACGATTTCTTCAGGGATTTCAATTTTAATTTTGCCTTTAACGCTATGGCCACAGTCAGCTTCTCCACCCCTAAGAGTTATGACAAACGTAACGGTTCCCGTGGTTTCTGGCTGATAGGTATGCTCAATAGATGTTTCCTGGGTTGCGATGGTATCGCTTCCATCACCAAAATCCCATGCGTATTCCAGCCCTTCCGTAAGATTATCACCAATAATATTGAAGCGCACTGTTACTTCCCGATCTGCTGTAGGTTCTGATAAACTATCCACTTCAAAATCGAAGTCTGGTTTTCTGGATATGGTGATCTCACATTCCGTTTCAAAATTATTGACGGTAAATGAAATAGGCTCTCCATACAATTCCTCACTAACCAATTTGGGATCAAAAACAAATTCTCCAAACTCATTCAGAGTTACCCCGCCGGTAAGCCCCTCATTAACCCGGGCTTCGACATAGCCGCCATTAGGAGTTACATGAAAGGGAATGGCCTTTGTGTCTTCATCAAAACATAGCGTTGTAACAGGAAGGCTAAGCGTAATGAAATTTTCGTCACAACACATATAGGGCAAGGTGAAGTCGGCGATAACGGGATTCTGCACAATAAACTCCTCAGCAGGCTCATCCTCAAAATCCCCGGCAAGGGAACCTCCATAAGGATACTCGTACGGATATCCATAGCCATATGGGTAAGGGTAAGACTTATAGGCCCCTTCAATGTAGATCATGATAAACGTTCCACCCGGCGCCACACCTGCTTTATGCTCATAACCGTGATTTTTATTGAGGTAAAAGGTGGTATAGTTCTCTATTGTATCCTCCACTTCCGATGCAGGGATCTTTAATACGACTACATTAAAACCAAGACCATGCTGTCGCCGGATATCCTGAATAATATGCAATGCTTCTTTATAATCACGACCCTGGTGGCCTTCTATTCGATAAAAATCATGATCGAGACAAATTTCCAGTGGACGTTTTATATTCAGCAAGCTGGTATGATAAGCACGGTTATCACGATGTTTTCCTAAAACTGTTTTATCGAAATCCCAAAGCTGTATTAGCTGGTTGCCGACGTTATTATAAAATGGAATCGCTTTCTTGCCTAAAAGGCCCAGCTCAAAAGAAGGGGTAATTTTTATATAATTGTAATTGGCATTGTAATTTGCGAGCAATTGCACGGCTCTTTTGATCAGGCTGTGCAATTTTTGTTCATCTGAATTTTCTCCATAGCACAGCTCCACATCATTGCCTTCAATATCGATGATAAATTCTTTTACGGTATTTTGAGGGCCAGGCTGCTCCAGTTCGTCGGGTGTCAGGCAATCCTGACAGGTGCTGAGATTTTGTCCGGTGAGCAATGGTGATTTATAGAAGGCATGTCGATATTCATAGCAAGGCTCCGTTTTGCTTATTTCGCCCAACATCAAATGCTTAGGAAAGGATTTGATGTCCGGGCAGCAAACTGCACAATCTATATGAAATAATACAGATTTGATCTCATTATAGGTATCGATAAGATCCTTAAGCAAGTCATGTCTATATTGAAAATCAGGAGGGACGTCATTTTCCGTAAAGCTGAATAGTCCATCAAGATTATTTTCAATAGAATTCAGTAATATGGGCATTTGTAAAGCTGTCAATAATGCTTGAAAGCCACTTTTTAGTTCTACTACAGCATTATTTTTATATGTCCCATTGACGAAGCTTCTTTTTAGTTCAGTATAATGCTCAAAATT
>JAUUZS010000173.1 GCA_030589835.1 Cyclobacteriaceae bacterium | reverse complement strand
CCACTTTGGCTGTGATACAAATTTTGCTCCGGCGAATGATGCTGAACAACAACTTCCTTGGGCTCTGTGTGATGTACTCTTAATTTTAACGCATATAAAAAAGTGATCACGACAATATTAAAAGGCAAAGAATAAATACTCAGTTGCAGATAAATAAAAACACTTTCCAGGGCCGATGCAATTATTATAAGTACGGGAACCAATACAATTGTCCATAGCACCGATTGTCTGGACGGCACGATAAAATATCCTCCTAAAGCGATGCCGCTAAGGATAAAATTGAAGCCAATATAATAATAGCTTAGAGAATTAATATCTGCACCGAGCAACTGATATAAATAATATGCGGTGGTAAAACTTATAAAAGAGAGCAGAAACGCAATCCGCGAATAGATAATAAGTCCAATGGCAACTAATATTCCAGATATAATATTGTATTGAAATAGAATTGCGCCAAGTGAGTTGAAATAAATCCTTAGAAGCTCCGGTAGCGGGTGCTGTTTCAGGTATTGATACACCTGAACAAGAAAACCACTGCCTGTGGAATACAACTCATTCAAGGTATACACACCTTGCTCGCTGATTTCAAGACTTGTATAATTCCTCGATGCCAGCATCAACGCCCACAGGGCCAACAAAAAAGGAATACTAAGAAAAGGAAGGTTATATTTGAATAATATACCTGAAACCAATACGGTAAATAAGAACGATAGAAGGGCTCCGACAGTAAGCAGAATAAAGAATTCCGGATTTAGTGTATAATAATATCCCAATCCTAAACCAACCAAGAGGCTGTTAAACCCATAGTCCCCGGATCGAATGGCATCGAGATTAAACCCCAGTATTCTTGCGAAAAGATTGGAAAGGATTATGGAAAATAACCCGCTAAATCCCATCACAGGATCGAAAAAGGTAACGATCAATAAGAATACCGCAAACGTTTTGTTCCTCGCAAAAAACACTTGCGAATAGCTGTTGAGTATCCCATCAATGAATCGTATGATTTCGATTTTATATCGCATGAATTGATGCCCCTTTTTTATTGGTGAACTTCAAATATATTGTGTTCATTTTTGCTACTCTATTGTTTAAAGAACAAGGCAAAGGTAAAAAACATCCACTTGCCTTGTTCTTTTATATCCGTACTATTTCTACACCCATCAATATCTGTGCCTGTATTTCTCGTTCTGGTTTATTATTCTAGCTTAAAAGTACTGAGATGTTCGGGAGTCCTTTCCATCCTGTTTATATCTTCCACCTCTTCGCTTTGTCTAATCAAATGCACCTTTTTGTCCCGATCTACCATCACGATATTGGGTCGCAGGGTAATGAATTGCATCCATTGAGTCATGTTGTAGGCGCCAACATTTTGGACGACAACATGGTCTCCGGTTTTTAATGAAGGCAATTGAATGCTCTCTCTTATTACATCGATATTCATACATAATGGACCAAACAATTCCATGTCTTCACGGTAATCTGAAAAATCCTGTGCAGGGGTTACCTTATGGTTATACCAGAATGAAGTAAACAATATATTTATACCAATATCCAGTATCGTTGCTCTTTTGCCTGAATTAAGTCGTTTATTTGAAATCACTGTCCCCAAAAGGAATCCTGCATGATCAATCAGGGCTCTGCCTGTCTCCAATATCAGCAGGGGGAGTTCTTGCGGATTTAAGGGGCTATTGAGCAAGGCTGAAGAAATTGCCTCAGCATATTCATCTAGTGGGGGAACCATATCCGTACCCGGCAGATAAGCGCCTTTCAGGTTGTTTTGAGAAGGGAATCCACCGCCTAAGTCAATATACTGAATGGTCTTATTGAATTTTTGCTTTATACGAATAGCAAGTTCGGCAAGTTTTGTTGCCGCCACGCTATACGCATTGGGGCTGAGCATATAGGTACCGATGTGTGTGTGCAGGCCTACCAGGTTCAGGGTACCGGCTGCCATTATTTTATTGATGGCATCCCAGGCCATATTGTTCTCATAATTGAGCCCAAAGCGATCCCACATTGGGTATACTCCGGTATCCATATTTACTCGAATGGCAATTTTTGGAGTGCGTTCCGTATGGCTCGCCAATTCAATGAGGGTGTACAACTCATCGAGATGATCGATATGAATAAGCGAACCATTTTCTACTGCGGTCTTAAGGTCTTCTATATGCTTGTCAGGGCCATTGAAAATGATCTTTTCGCCGGGAACACCATTCAGAATAGCTTTTTTGTATTCAAATCCGGAGACGACTTCTGCCCAGCTGCCTTCCTGATGAAAGATATTACATACCGCATTCAGGTAATTGGTTTTGTAGGACCATGCAAATTGCACCTTTGGGTAGCGTACCGTAAAAGAACGGTATACATCCCGGTATTTATTTCTTATTTTTTCCTCGGACAGCACAAAAAGGGGCGAACCATATTTTTTTATGAGTTCCTTAACGGGAACCCCATCGATATCACGCATAGGGTGGGTTTCTACGCCCATCCCAAATTTATTCATTAATCCGGTATTTAGCTTTTGGATTACCGGCCGTTCATATTTAGACTTCTCCATTAATTTTTTCTTTTAGTTTTTTGTTGAATCTTTTTCTTTGGACAAAACCCCCTGGGTAGAGAATTTTTGAAATTCAGTAATGTCAGTGATTAATTCCCACGCATACCTGACAAACATTTTTCCCGGCTCATAGGTGGTGAATGGTGCCGAAGGAATGTTCATGCCAAGCTTTACAGCTGCTGCGGGAAGGTTTTGCCCTGCGGCTACCGTCAGATAAATCCATGCGGGAAACCTCGGGTTTACTTCCAGAAGCATCAGTTTATCATCTTCAGTACGCATAAATTCCAACTCGAAGCCACCCCGCCATTTTGTCGCCTCGACAAACTTCTTGGATATCTCAACCAGCGAGGAATCTTCCAGGACTACTCCCGACCATCCTTTACCGCGGTCAGTAATAAATAATTTTCGCATCGGAATAGCGCCGATCAAATTTCCATCTCCATCCCCAAGTCCGGCGATATCAATTTCGGTACCCTGCACCATTTCCTGTATAATCACCGGAAGTCCCCATTTGGCGCTAAGCTTATTGAAATAGGCCTGAACCTGCCCTTTATTCACTGCTTTATAGGCCTCATAAAAGGAGCCTTTTACAAAAAGGGGATATTCAAAGTCATCTTCCAGATCGTCTATTTCACCAATCGAACTTATATGCTTTGTCTTTGGAGTAAAAAGACCATTTTTTTGACAAAAGTCCGACAGGTTCATTTTATCTACTTCAGTTAGCATATCCATACCTGGTAATAGCGTATGTATGCCTTGCTGCAAAAGAGCGGGGGCGATCTTTATATAATTTCTTAGCTCCGCATCAAAGTTTGGCAGGATAAAATCCAACTTTTCAATGGAATGAATGTATAGTAGCCGGTTTAATAGCTGTTCACTTCCCGCCGAGGGGTAGGGGACCTGGTAACTGGTATCGATCAGGTCATGCATATAAACCCCTGGCTCCATCGTCTCATACGACACGCCTATTATTTTAAGATCAAAATCTTCGCATGCTCTCAATGACCGGATAACACCTACACCTGGCCCCGGGTTGTCAATGGCATTTAATGCTGTGACAGCGATGGTTAATTTTTGCTTAGTCATTGATTTCGATTAGATTTAGTTGTCGCAGGTGAGCAATAAAATCGTATACGTCACCTTCCAGTCTTTCAGGATCCACATCATATTTCTCCTGTATTTTAATTTTAATCTGTTCTTCCGATAGCTGGTTTTTCAGCATCTCCAGTATTTCGGTAGCAATAGGATTTACAGAATATGAATCTCCCGTGGAGCCATTAAACAAGACGCCAGATTCACTGATGGCAATGTGTTTTTTGATATTCATCTTTCGAAAATTTGTGTTTTTTGAAAATCTAATTTCACCCAATTAACAAATTATTTTTGTGATAAAACGCACTTAATGCAGGTATTTTTGTCGTTTTTAAACCAATGATGAAATAAACGTAACGAACGTGCTAAAAATTTCAACAAAAAATCTCTAAAGAAATATAACAACCGATTGACTATAAAAAGTTCCGGTTTTTCAATTTGAGGTTTAATAAAATCAGAACTCAGTAAATTCACCATGTTGCCAAAAATTCACCATGGTGCCAAGAAAAATCGCAGATTTAAATATTTAAATTGGTTCTGCCACGAATTTAATGAAAGTTTGTAAATGAGTCGTCACTCAGAGCGAAGCGAAGAGTCTTAATATGGCAGCAGGTGAATGATGGTATGCAATGGTGGAATAAAAAATATTTGAATAAAATGGACATCAAAGTTCCACTAAACCTCCCTTCATTCCTCAGAGTCACTCGAAGAGGACTCTGAGGAGGTGTATAATACACTGATACGTATAAAAGGTAAAAGATTGAATAAAGATTGAAGGGATTGAGAGGATTGAAAAATCAATCTTTATTCAATCTCTTATCAATCTGCATCAATCTGCATCAATCTTATTTAGTTCTGGCTTTTCCAGGTTAGGGAATAAGGAATTTAGAAGTGGAAGTCGAATATTGTTCTATTAATCTTGAGTAAACGCAAAGGAGATAATATTTGCTCCTGTCTTTAGCGCTTCCAGTCGGATAGATTCAGGGTCGTTGTATATGCTTTGATCTTCCCAGCCGTTGCCAAGGTCGCTTTCATAGGAGTAAAAGCAAACCAGCCTGCCCTCGTAGATCAATCCCAGTCCTTGAGCTGGTTTGCCATCGTGCTCATGGATTTTTGGCAATCCGGTTACAAATTTATACTTCTGATGATAGATGGAATGGTCAAAAGGCAATTCTACAAAATCCAGGTTGGGGAATACTTTCTTCATTTCCAGCCTTACAAACTGATCCAAGCCATAATTGTCGTCGATGTGCAAAAATCCACCCCCGGCAAGATAATTTCTTAGGTTCTCTGCTTCCTGGCTTGAAAAGACCACATTTCCATGTCCGGTCATATATATATAAGGATATAAAAACAGGTCGGCACTACCAACTTCCACCACGTCTTCAGAATTTACCAAATCCATATGTAGGTTTCGGTTGCAGAATTTTATGAGGTTGGGAAGGGCAGTTTTATTGGCGTACCAGTCGCCACCACCATTGTATTTCAGCTTGGCAAGTTTGATGCCTGGCTGGGCCTCGACGGTAGCAGAGCCTATAATAAGGATTACAATTATGATAAATATATGTCTCATTGCTTCATGTTCACAAAAACTACAAGAATCTTTTCCATTTCCTTTTTCAATTCGCTGAACGAAACGTTAAAATTATTATTCATAAAACTAAATAATAGTGTTTTGCCGGAATTTGTTTCCAGAAAACCGGATAAATTATATACATGGCTCATCGAGCCGGTCTTGGCATGGATCTTTCCTTCCAGCTGAGGGAAGGACGTACGGAGTGTGCCGTTTTTCCCTGATTCAGGTAAAAAAGAATAGAGCCTTTCTTTGGGCATCGTATAGTATATTTTTTCCAGTATGGCTACAAGGGCATTTGGCGTGATCTGATTGTAGCGGGAAAGCCCCGAACCGTCCACCCAATTTATTTGATCACTGAGTTCTGAGAATTCGTTTTCCAGCAGGGATTTTATGGTCCTGGACGAACTAAGGGTATCGCCAAACCCATTGCTGGCGAGGAGGAGCATGTGTTCGGCCAGAAAATTATCCGATTCGATCAGGATATGTTTTACGATGGAATCGGTCAGAACAGAAAAGAATACGCTCGTTTTACAATCGGGGAATACCTTCTGATGAAAAACAGTCCTTTTTAAGGTGTCCGATAATAAGGTTACGAATAAATCAGCAGAATAATGAAAAGGAAAGGATTCATCCATTTCTGTTGGGCTCAAATTGAATCGCAAATTAAAATCGTTATGGAATTCTTCCCTTTCTATGGAAAATGACTTGACAGCAGGGTCATGTTTTATTGCTAGGTTATCTTCAAATGAATATGGAAGCACCTTAATATACTCATCTCCCAAATCCTTAAGGAAATGGACCATATTTCCATAAATAGGAAAGGAAGATTTCTCAGCAGAATAATAATACGGGTAATCATCCCAGGACCAGCCCGGGCCAAATCGTTTGTCCATCATAGGTTTTTCGATATATACCAGAGCGTGCGGACTAGATTTCAGAAAATCGTAAGTGGGGCTGTATTCAAAATTAGCATAGAGCAGGGTAGGGTCTCCGGTTCCGGTGAAATACAAGGTGTCATGCTGCTCGCAATAGGATATTGAAGGAATGGAATCGCTCATCCTCTTTAGTGCGGCATACCACGTGAGCAATTTGGTATTGGAAGCCGGGGTGAAATGCTTTTGCGCATTGTAATCAAACAGAATGTTTTTTTCTTCCGGGTCATAAACCAGCAGGCCGGTATGGCTCTCCCTGAACACAGGATTTGTTCCGAAATGCTTGTCTAATGGCAGTTTGTTAATTTGAAATTTGGTGGACGCACATGAGGAAATAAGCGCTATAAATAGGAATACCAATTGGTATGAAAAAAGATTATAATATGCCCTGTCCCACATGTGCTCAAATATCTGTAAAGAAGAACTAAAAAAATAGATTATCAGGACAAAATATTTAACTAAAAAATTAGTTATTATTGTATTGTCAATAATCCTTTACTTTTATGAACGCCGTTAAAACTTTTTGCTTCGTATTTTTTATCCTTCAAATTAGCTTTTCAATTCAGCCGGCTCAGGCCCAGAAAATTAAATTTAATAAAGATCGTATTGAAGAGCTCGACTCCATTCAAGAGAAGCAGCGACAAATTAGTCACGATGAGATTGAAGCGATCACAGCCAAAAGAAAAGCCCGGGAGGATAGGATGCGCAAAAAAAATCCAAAATTTCATGAAAATGCCACTAATTGGAGAAAAAAGATCGATGAAGAGCATCGCAAGGTGATGTATACGAAAGATTCTATGCAGCGGATTGAATATGATTCGATACTTTCATCAAAAAGCTTGGTCGATAAAAGTACCTTGAGTTTGAGAAATGGACTTTTTAGCTCCATTCCCTCACAAGTGTATGCCTTGCAAAAGCTCGATACGCTAGACCTGACAGGCAATTCCATTTCATCCATCAGTAAACGCTTATTTCAGCTTCCTGAGCTGCGTAAATTAAACCTTAAATCAAATGATCTTGAATCAAAAGGCATCAGGGTCAAGAGAAACAGGCAATTGGAAGCGCTAAACCTGAGTTACAATCAGATGACAAAAATATCCCCTCAGCTTCGCAAGTTGAAAGGGTTGAAAAAGCTCGATTTATCCAACAACACCTTTGGTGAACGTGGGGGAAAGGTGAGGCTGAAAAAATGGAAAGAGCTGGAATACCTCAATTTGAGTGACAATAACCTGACTGAGTTGCCCAAAGGATTGCATAAACTGAAAAAGCTTAAAACACTGGTCATAAGCAATAACAAATTGACCTCCCTAAAAGGGATCGAAAAGCTCAAATCACTTAAAGAACTTGATGTGAGCCGAAACATTGTAGCGTTTGATCCGCGGTGCTTTGTAGGTTTGGATAGCCTGGAAGCTATTGTGATGGCAAAATGCGGACTGATCTATTTGCCGCCAGAAATTGCTCAGCTGCAAAATTTGAAAAAATTAGTATTGCCGGAAAATAAGTTGGCACGTTTGCCTGCGGAAATCGGGCAATTGAAAGCACTCGAAAATCTTATGGTGTATAAAAATCAACTGACCGACATTCCGGATGAAGTGTTTGATCTGAAGAATTTACTTTGGCTGGACATCTACTACAATCAAATCAATGGGCTGTCAGAAAAGCTCTCACAGCTCCATAATCTTGAAGTATTGTATTTGTCTTATAATAAATTTGATGATCTCCCGGAGTCACTGGGAGAAATGGCTCAACTCAAGGAATTGTATGTACACAACAATCAATTGCGTGAGTTGCCGGACATTTCACGGTTGCAGCAGCTAAGGTATCTGCATGTGCAGCACAACCATTTGAATGAATTTCCAGCGTCGATTCTGGAGCTAAGGCAATTGGAAGAGCTGGACCTTTCCAACAATCTGATTACTGAATTCCCCGATGGAATCAGCACATTGAAAAACCTCCATTTTATTTACCTCAACCACAACCAGACCGACCTGTATTCCTTAAAGTACGAAAAGCTTAAGAT
>JAUUZS010000035.1 GCA_030589835.1 Cyclobacteriaceae bacterium | reverse complement strand
GGCATTGTGGATAGCGATTTGTTCCTGATCCCTACAGCCGAAATTCCGATAACAAACATATACCGTGATGTGATTTTGAAGGAAGAGGACCTGCCGGTACGCAATGTGGGTTATACCCCATGTTTCAGAAGAGAGGCCGGATCCTGGGGGGCGCATGTAAGGGGCTTGAACCGATTGCACCAATTTGATAAAGTGGAGATTGTGCAAATCACCAAGCCCGAAGATTCATATAAAGCGCTTGACAGCATGTGTGCATATGTTGAAGGATTGCTTGAGAAACTCGAATTGCCTTTCAGAAAACTACTGTTATGTGGTGGCGATTTAGGCTTTACTTCAGCCATCACCTATGATATGGAAGTGTATTCTGCAGCTCAAAAAAAATGGCTGGAAGTAAGTTCTGTGAGTAATTTTGAGGCTTACCAAGCCAATCGCTTAAAACTCAGGTACAAAAAAGAAGGTAAAAAAACCACCCTGCTGCATACCCTGAATGGTAGTGCCCTGGCCCTACCAAGGATTGTGGCTGCAATTTTGGAAAACAACCAGGACGAAAGTGGCATTCATATTCCGAAAGTCCTTCAAAAATATACCGGCTTCGATCGCATCGACTGAGAATCGTAAGGGTATTTGCTAAAATTTATAGACATGAGTGTGCTGTCAGGTGTTTCACCTGACAATCTGCTTAGAAAAGCTCCTCAGCAAATCATAATTACGCTTTCTGAACGATGTTCTGATTATTTTATGATAGAAATGTCGGATAGAAATATCCGACATCACCTCATATCAGCACATGAATACTTGTTTTATTTGGATGTAGTACATGTGAATTCGTAAATCCTAATCAACGGATTCAAGTATAGTCATAAAGGAAACATGCTTGTGCCTGAAGGTCTCATTATGTAGTTCGACAATTTTAGGCGCATAATTTTCAAGGTATGTATTTGCCATGTCCAAAGAATGAGCAAAAAACTGAACAGAGTATGTAATTCCCTCATTTTCTGCTTCATTTAACAGTCGAAACATTTTTACATCAAAAAATAAGTTGGTTTCCAATACAAACGGGAGGTAAACATTTTTCATAAAGGTGTGCCATTCGCTTTTGATTTCAGGTTCGATGTTAAAGGTGATGTTGTACAAGATCATAAGCGTACTTAATAATATGCATGGGAAACCACAAAGATGTGCTATTTTTTTTAAAAAAAAGGAAGGGATATTGAAAAAAGAATAACGCTGATACTTATCTTAGGTAGAATTGGTGTGCTGCAAGGATTGAACCCTCCATCACTAAACCTTCCTCCAGATTGTCTTTCCCAGGCACCACAAAAAAAAGGCGGACATCAAGTCCACCTTTTTAATTCTGTTGCTAGCCAATACTCTTTATTAGTGCTTATGAAAATAGGCATGTTCAAAATCAGTTATCGTGGCTCTGAGCTTTTCTATAAACGCCAAATCCGTGGTTTGCTTGCATTTCATGGAATACACCACCATTTGATGCAGAAGGGCCAGATGTTTTTGATACTTGGCATAGGCCTCCTTCTGGCTTTCTTCAACGATCTTGATGCGTTGATGAAGAAAATACTGGCTTACAATTTCCTGAATTTTTTTAGCATGTTCCTCCTTATTATTCACCCAACGTACCAATTGGTTATAGTTAGGCGATGAACTTTTTGAGATTTCCTCAATCTGTTTCATGGATTTTTCGATGGTGGTAATATGCTCTTTGATCAAAGTTATCCTCACGGAATCGGCATATATGCCACAGGGTATTTCACAATGTGCATAAGATTTTTGGTAATTTAATCCCACAAACAGCATTGCTATTAATAGCAATGCTGGCGATTTCAATAATTTCATTTTCATTTGATGCATTTTTTTATTTAAATTTTAGTTGGGTTTTATAATTTCTACATTAGATATCATTGAATTATTAATTCTAATTCATATTTTTAATCTTCGTCAAAAAAATATTTGGGTATTCAATATATTTTTTTAAAATTCAATGAAGTATTGCTAATTTAACTATAACTAAATTTTCTTCTTTTAGTTTTCAAATTCCTTGGTAAAAAGAATAAGATATTTCATTTTTTTAAGAGATGTGCTCATTATCTCCATTGGAGCATTTGGTGGGCCTTCGGCACATTTGGCCATGCTCCTAAAAAAAATGGTGAAAGAAAGGGCCTATCTGACTGAAGAGGAGCTTATCGAATTGAATGCGCTATGCCAAATACTGCCCGGGCCTACCTCTACCCAGACCATTACCGCCATCGGATATAAAATCGGAGGTGCGCTGCTGGCCTACCTCACGCTAATGGTATGGCTGCTTCCGGCTTTTTGCATCATGACCACAGCGGGCATAATGATGTCACAATTTGATGAAAAGAATAAATCTGTAGAATTTACGAAATTCATACAACCAATGGCTGTAGGATTTGTGGCCTATGCGGCTTACATGATCAGCACCAAAATTGTGAAAACCTACGAAGCCGGCGCCATCATGATAATATCAGCCATTTTGTCCTTTATGCTGAAATCGCCTTATGTTTTTCCTGTTTTACTTTTAGGAAGCGGAGCGTTAACAGCCATAAAATTTAACCAGCAGCCCAAAAAATTTCACAGAAAACTAAAGATAAATTGGTCATATTTTGTGCTGTGGGTCTTGGTATTCGTGATTATTGCCATAGCAGGTCATTTCACAAAAATTCTGCCCATTCGCTTGCTTGAAAACTTTTATAGAAACGGAAGTTTGATTTTTGGAGGCGGCCAAGTGCTAATTCCTTTGCTTTACACTGAGTTTGTCGAATTCAAACATTACTTAACTTCTGAGGAATTTTTGACAGGTTTTGCCACTGTACAGGCGGTTCCCGGGCCCGTATTTTCATTCACAGCCTATATTGGCGCATTATCAATGAGAGAATATGGCACTATTGGAGAGGTATTAGGCAGCCTTCTTGCCACCATCGGCATATTTCTTCCAGGTACATTTTTCATATTTTTTGTGATCCGCTTTTGGGATCAACTAAAAAAATTCCGGATTGTCCGTGCCTCTTTAGAAGGAATAAATGCCGCCAGCGCAGGAATGGTAATCGCAGCAACGTTTTTGCTTTTTCAACCCTTGGAACCTGATTTCATAAATATGGCCATGATAATTTCTACATTCCTGGCTTTGATGTTCACCAAAATCCCCTCCCCGCTCATAATACTTGTGGGTTTAATTGCGGGATTTATTTTTGCCTAGGGTGGTTAGGTGATAAATCCAACATGCTTCCTGTATGGTCAACAATAAGCTTTGCATCCATCCCTATGGGAATGGCATAGTTTTCATTTGTATGGCCAATGGGAAAATTAAAAGCTACCGGGTAATCATAGCCATTGGTGTGCGCATATATTATTTCATTGGCATCATAGCCAAATTCATCTTCATTGTCTTTCATATCTGAAAACTGCCCGACAAGCAAACCGGCAAGGTGCTCTAAAAATCCGGCTCTTTTCATTTGCACCATCATGCGGTCAAGATTGTATAGTTGCTCTCCCACATCCTCTATGAACAAAATTCTCCCTGCAGTTGCTATTTCAGATTTGGTACCTATGGTATGGCAAATAATGGACAAATTTCCACCTACAAGATTGCCACTGGCAACTCCCTGCCTATCGAGTAGGTGTTTATTATTTTTATAAATCAATTCCTTACCGAAGATCAAATCTTTAAAATAATCTAAGGAACTATTATTTAACTTATAAAAAAATGAGGGCATTGGCGAATGCATGCTTGCGATACCCAAAGTACAAAGATGGAGATGAAATGCCGTGATATCACTAAATCCGCATATCCATTTAGGGTTTGCCTGTAAAGGCCGATAATCGATTTGATCTATAATTCTCGTTGATCCGTACCCACCGCGAACCATGAAGATGGCTTTAATTTCAGGATCATCGATCATTTGTTGAAGATCTTCGGCTCTTTGCTCATCAGTGCCCGCAAATTGATGAAAGGCACCGAATACATGCTTCCCAGGCTTTACATCCAATCCCCAGGTCTTCAGGATCTCTATTCCTATCAGGGTATTTTTTTTATGCACTTTTTTGGCCGTTGCAACAATGCCAACTTTATCTCCGGGGGATAAGAAATCTGGAACAATCATAGGGCTAAAATAAAAAAACCTCTGCTTATCGGGCAGAGGTTTTACGATTTATGCTACATTATTTTTTTTAATTCTCAGCTGCAGGTGGTGGAGGCTCTATTCCTAATTCCTTGAGTACAAGATCAGAAACATTGAATTCCTCGCTTGCATAAAGGATAATATTTAATCCAACCTCAGGCTGGCCTGAATTAAGGATGTGTGTATATCCATTTGCTTTAGCAACCGCATCGATAGCTGTTTGTATTTTATCAAATGCAGGCTGTAGAAGCTCTCCCTGCTTTCTTTGCAAGGATGATTGTGCATCTTGCTGAAATTTTTGAATGGATTGCTGCAGGCTTTGCAATTCACTTTCTTTATCAGCTCGTACTTCAGGGATCATATTTGCTGCGTTTCTTTGGAAATCTTCTACCTTAACCTGGAAATCCTTTGATTTGGCTTCTAGCTGGGCGGTGAGCTGCTGCTCATGCACTTTGAGTTCCGACTCAATTTGTTTTGCCTCAGGCATGTTACTCAATATAAACTCGGCATTTGTATATCCAATTTTTATGCCGCTATCCTGCGCTTCAGCAGACATTGCCGCTACTAAAAATGCAAGAACAAAAATCCATTTACTTTTCATGTGTTTAAAATTTATAGAAACATTGCCACCTTAAGATGATTATCAGGCTTTTGAACCGGTGCTAAAAATCCCAGGCATGGCCTGTTTCATATGTTTAAAAATTAGTTAATAACAATTTATTTTACTGTATCGTTTTCGTCTCCGTATCCAAGCTCCTCCAGTACATAATCAGTATAGTCGTGAATAGGATCGGTATAAATCATGACCATATCTGCTGCTTTATCAAACATAAACTGAAGCCGATGTGCTTTACTCACTTTTCCGGTGGCTTCAAATACACTTTCCATTACGGGTTTCATCAATTCTTTTTTCTTCAGAAAGAACAAGCCTTCATAACCAAACACGCTACTGTTGTACTTCCTTACTTCTTCTTCACTGGCTTGAATGTCAGCAAGCCTCTCTGCTTTCATTTCCTCCGTCAGCAATACTTCTTCGGCTTGAAGTTCATTGTACATACTTTCTATTTCCTTATACATTTGTTGAATCTCATTTTGCCAACTCACAGACAGCTGCTGAATTTCTGCTTGTGCTTCATTGTATTCCGGCATTTGGGCCAATATATAATCTGTATCGATGTACCCAAATTTCTGAGCTGCAACAATCTGGCCAAAACCAATAATGAGTGTTAAAACTAAGAAATATTTTCTCATTCCCATATATTACCGGAATTGTTGACCTATGGAGAAATGGAATTGGCCTCCGCTTGGCTTAGGGTTAGTATTTATATTATATGGGCTTTCAACCTGATCAAAACCATAACCCCAATCAATTCCTAGTAATCCAAATGCAGGCATAAAAATTCTGGCTCCGAAACCTATCGACCTGTAATTATTAAATGGATCAAAATCTTGTAATGTATGATAATTGTTTCCCGCCTCCGCAAATGCCAACACATATATTGTTGATGACGCAGCCATACTTATTGGGTATCTCAATTCAAAAACAAATTTATTATACGCCACTCCGCCGTTCAATCCATAATCAGTAGATACTACTTGGCCGTATCCTGGAGGTGTGATTTTATTGTCTTCATAACCCCGCAATGCAATCAGGTCATATCCAACAATCCAGTTGTTTGCTCCTGATAGCCCACTGCCCCCCATCTGGAAACGGTCGAAAGGACCTGTTGGTGCATAATCGCTATACGTACCAATAAAGCCCAGGTGGGCTCTGGCACTAAACACAAGGTTGCCGATTAATTTCTGATAGTATTTTGCATCAAACATCCATTTGTGATATTCTACCCAGCCGTAGAGTTTTTCTGATGAAGCGTCATTATAGTAAGACGGGTCTCTGAATAAGGAATATGGAGGAGTCAAATCGATACTTAAGGCAATGGATGATCCCGTCCTAGGATACATAGGCTGATCTACACTACTTCTTGAAATAGTAAGGTTGTATTTCAAATTCCTTGCCGTTCCGGTATCAAATCCGATCTGGCTATTTCCGCTAGAAACATAATCATCAAAAATATAATGGGTATAGGAAAGCGTATTGGACATGGTAAAATAGTCATCAGGCCATTTCAATCGTTTTCCAAGACCGGCACTTACCGTATTCATGACCATGGAGCCATATTCCTGTCCTGTATAAAAATTTTGATTTCTGATCACAGACCTGTTGGCTCCAACCGTTAAGGAGTTTGGTTTTTTACCGCCGAGCCAAGGTTCAGTAAAGGTCAGCGAATAATTCTGATATATTTTTCCATTGGCCTGAACTCGCAAAGACAATCTTTGTCCGTCACCTACAGGCAATGGCTTCCATGCCTTGAAGTTGGTAATATTTCTCAAAGAAAAATTATTAAAAACCAACCCTACAGTTCCCACAAATCCATAATAACCTCCCCATCCTCCAGAGAGTTCTACCTGATCAGATGGTCTTTCTACCAGCGAATACTCTATGTCGACTGTTCCGTCAGCAGGATTTGGCACAGGATTGATCCCGATTTGCTCAGCATCGAAGTAGCCTAGCTGCGAAAGCATTTGTTGGGTCCTGATTAGTGCTGAGCGGTCAAAAAACTGCCCCGGTTGGGTCCTGATTTCACGCCGTATAACATGGTCGTTGGTGCGGTCGTTTCCGGTAATAATGATTTTATTGATGCGCGCCTGATCTCCTTCATATATTCTCATTTCCACATCAATGGAATCATTATTTATTCTTACTTCAACAGGATTGACACTAAAAAACAAATATCCATAATCCATATAAAGCTGACTAATGTCTTCTCCATTAGGATTGAAAGTCAGCTTTTTCTGGATCAAATCCATATTATAGATGTCTCCTTTTTTAACTCCTAAAACTTTATCTAAAAGCTCGTCGCTACGCACAAAGTTCCCGCTCCAGGAGATATCGCCAAAGTAATACCTATTCCCCTCTTCTACTTTTATGTCGATATTTATTTCATTTGCATTGCTATCGTAAATGGAATCAGAAATGACACGTGCATCGCGATATCCTTTGGAATTGTAATAGGTGACCAAATTATTTTTGTCGGTTTTAAATTCATCTTTCTTGAATTTTGACGATTTAAAGAAGTTGACATTTGCTTTTTCGCCTAAATAGACTTTAAGGTCATCGAAAGACACCTCATGCCTTTTTGTGAAAAAATTCCACAATCTCTTTGGCGTTGTACTCTTGAGAGTTTGAATGCCATCTTGAAATACTTCGAATCGTAATTTTTCATTTGTCTTTTTAAACTTTGACCTGAGTTTGTCATCAAGAATATCCTTATTGCCATCGAAGGTGATGCGATTGATGCGAACCTTTGATTTTTTATCGACATAAATATTGAGTAAAACGCCACTGGTGATGATGGTATCCTTTTTCTGTTCGATAGTAACTTCTGTATTCAAAAATCCCTTATCTACAAAATAATCCCTTACGGTAAGTTCTGCGTTTTTTAATACGGCATCAGAAACGATTTTACCCTTAATAAGATCGAGATTTTCTTTGATGTCCGATTCCTGTGTTTTTGTTATTCCTTTTAAAAATATCCTTGTAAGCCTGGGTCTTTCGGTGAGTTCCAAAACCAGATATGCCTTATCATCCTCAATTTTACTGAAATATAGGGCCACATTGCCAATGATGCCCCTATCCCACAATTTCTTTATGACATTGCCTGTAGTCTGACTAGGGATTTTGATTTTGTCACCAACTTTTAATCCGGACAAAGAAATCAGGGCATTTTTATCAATAGTTTCAAGACCTGTAACTTTAATTTCCGCGATTTCATATTCACGGGGATTGGCATAGCTTAAGGCTATTTTGTCCTCTTTTTGAGTGTCTACACTAGTATTATTCCCTATGCCAATTTTTTGCCCTAGTGCATTATGGTGCAGCAAAGGCAATAGTAGTGCAAAGGTTAATAAACCTGCAATTAATCTATTTTTTACTTTCGACAACTTTTCCAAATCTTCTTTCTCTTTTTTGATAAGCCACAATCGCTTCATACAAATGTTCCTTTCTAAAGTCGGGCCACAAAATATCAGTTATATATATTTCAGTATAAGCAATTTGCCATAAAAGAAAATTGCTTATCCTCATTTCACCACTCGTTCGTATTAAAAGCTCCGGATCAGGGATGTTTTTAGTACAAAGATAATCGGAAAATACTTCATTATTGATATCGTCAAGACCAATTGCGTTTTTTTTAACATCTTTTAACAAATCTTTTACCGCATTTAGTATTTCCCACCGTCCGCTATAGCTAAGTGCCAAAATTAAATTTAAGCCATCATTGTTCTTTGTCAGCTCAATACTCTCCTGAAGTTCCTGCTGACAATTTTTTGGTAAAGCAGCAATATCCCCTATAGAGGTTAGCCTTACATTGTTTTTAGTGAGAGTCGTTGTTTCCTTCTTGATCGTAGAAACAAGTAGCTCCATCAGCCCTTTCACTTCAATTTTGGGCCTGTTCCAATTTTCTGTGGAAAAAGCATATAACGTCAGATGCTTTATGCCCAGTTCGGCACAAGACTCTGTTGTCTCTCGAATTGCCTCAACAGCATTTCTATGCCCAAAAATCCTACGGGCGCCCTGCTTCTTTGCCCAACGGCCGTTTCCGTCCATAATAACGGCAATATGTTCTGGCAAATTGTTTAAATCAATAAGACTCTTCATTTAATAAAAGTCAAGGCTTTAAAAATGGAATGCAAAGTTGGTGGTTTTTTTTCTTATTGTAAAGGTTTTATTTACAACACTTTAATAAAAGTCATATGCACAAGGGATTTTCCATAGCAAATAGCTGACCGATAGACCAACAAAATTGTACCAATCCTTATCATATTTGTTGCCATACTGATAGTTTTTATTGGTAATGTCGCCATCAGAATATCCATCCAAATGATCAAAAAATAATTTTCGAACACCTATTTCTAAATTTAAGGTAATGTTTTGATTTACTAAATACTTAAACCCTCCGCCAAAAGGAATCGCAAGTTGAATCCTGCTGTTCCCCTCAAGGTTCTGGTTCCCTCCAATAAAAGTAAATCCGCTTATTCCTACCAGCATGTAGGGTGACCATCTAATCCTCTTAGGGTCTGATTTAAAATCGAGAAAATTATATTCCAGCATTCCGGAAGCTTCCACGATAGTAGATTGGAAGGATGCTTGCCGATTCGATGCAAATCCATCGATCGGGTTCGTATCGCTGCCGCTAATCAAACCACCTCCTATACTTGCCCGGATACTAAATATATTGTCGAGATTCATTTTATAATACCCTATAATGCCTGGCTTTACATTCGTTACAGGGTATCCACGCATCAGGTCGCCGGCATAATTGAATCCGCCAACACCTGCTCCAAATTCAGAAAACTGAGCAACCGAAAGGTTTGAAATGGTTAATAACAATACTAAATTAAAAATTCTCAATTTTATTTTTTTAACATATATGAAACGATACGTCATGTTAATAATTCTGTAAAGATATAATAATTTTTATAGGCGGTGCCTTTTTGCCTTTAAAGGCTTTGTGATACTAATCCTTTCGCCCCCAAATCCGCTTAGGGATTTCAATATAGTTCGATTTTACACCCTAGACCCAACCGGCTCTCAGCTTAAGCCCCATTCTAGCAATCAGGCAAGGGTTCTCCGACTGAACAACATCATAAAGGACGCTACCGGTATCGAACACCCTTCGATAGTAGATCCGGGGTAGGCGCTACAACGCATAGACTATACTAGAGTCTGTCCATAATGTCACTATTCTACAAAATCACAAATAACAATTTTCAAATAACAAATAATCTCCAAAAACCAATCAATTAATAATCAAACGTTTATAAGATTGAAATTTTCAATATTGGAATTTATTTGCGTTTTGCCTTTTGTGATTTGGAGTTTATAGACAGGCTCTATACTATACAAGCTAATTCTCAATATGTTTTGATTTGTTCAAAATGTAAGAAACCTTAAAACTGGTTACGATGTAGGTATCATTGCCTGGTCCTCCTCTGATAGCCCCGTTTATATCCTCTCCAAATCCTTTGTAAACATGATATCTATTGTTGTCGTACTTTGACGGGTAACTAAAAGGCTCCGTGTTTGCCAGTATCAGTTCCTCATCTCGTTCTGCATTGTCCATCACAGCATATTCTTCTTGCGAACGATCCGACATTGATTTCGCCATATCACTTTCCAGCGCACCTAAATCAACATAGGTTCCACTCACATCATCGATATAATCTGTAAGAAGTATTCTATAATTTACTTCAAATGTAAAATCCAGGCGCTCGCTTAATAAAATATTGAATCCGCCACCAAAGGGAATCGAAAATTGAAGGCTACTATAGGGCTTATTTTCGTAATGCCCGCTATTTTGTCCTTCAGTCCCCAGGGGCCTCAAAGCTACCCACTCTCCTGAATTCGGATACCGCTCGCCACTGATTTTGAAATCCGGAACCTTTCCTTTAGGGTTGTGGTAAAAAATACTAACTCCTCCACTGAAATAAATATTAAATGCTTTACGTTGCCTGAAGTCAAGGTAATTTTTAAAAATCGATAGCTGGGACATCACAGAAAAATCCAGTATATCATTTCTAAAGCTCAAGTTGCGGATATATCTGTTTACTGCCTGCGGATCATTAGGATCTGCTGAGGTAAAATCATCGCCCGTGAGCCTTCCATAGAGCAATTCTCCCTTCAGGCTCATTCGTGGGCCATAGCGATATACCATGAACGCACTAATTCCCGGCTTGACCTGACTAAGTTCTGTACTAAGGAAATTGTCGGCAGGGGTCAGGTCACCAAAATAGCCCAGAAAATTAACTCCTCCACCAAAAGCCATGTATCGGTATTTTTTGAAATCTTTTTTCTTCACCCTGAATTTTTCCATTCGGGCATTAAAGCCTTCCTTTTTTGATTTTTTGTTTTGACCAACCACCACCAGTGGCATCAGGAATAGCAATATGAAGAGATATGTAGATGGTTTTATTGGCATGAACAAGGTTCAATTTCTGACATCAAGGCCCCAATTTAATTTTTTTCGCAAGGTATTAACGAAACTATAGCCATCAAATTTTATAAGCTTTGCTGCGAAGTCTTCTTTTCCGATTTCAAATTTCAAACCAGATTTTATGATTCTTGACCTTGAATCTAAAGAAACCATAAAATAACCGCTCCTGCTTTCTACTTCCAGGGAGATGGTGGAGGAATCAGAAACGATCAGTGGTCTCACATTCAAATTGTGCGGGCTTACCGGCGTCAGGATCATATTATTGGAATGAGGCATCACCACCGGCCCGCCGCAGCTCAGCGAGTATCCGGTTGACCCTGTCGGTGTGGCAATGATCAAGCCATCTGCCCAATACGAATTTTGAAATTCATCGTTGATGTAGCTATGTACTGTAATCATGGAAGACGTATCCTGTTTTAATACCGTCACTTCATTTAATCCGTAATTCAATTCATCAAATAGTGGATCGGAAGATTCGACTTTGAGCAGCATTCTTGAGTCGATATCAAACTCACTTTTTTCTATGATTTCCAGGGCTTCAGAAATCATCTCTTTATTGGTCGTCGCCAAAAAACCTAGCCGACCTGTATTTAGGCCAAGAATCGGTATTTCTGATTTGCCAACATGCGTTACGGTTTCCAGTAAGGTGCCGTCACCGCCAATACTCATGATGAAGTCATAGTTTCCTAAATCTGATCCCGGACTATAAATGCCACAATCTTCCAGGTTGACTTTATTTTCCTGCGCCTGATCATAAAATGAATTAGAAAGATAAAATTCATATTTCTTCCTTTTCAAAAGCGCTATGGTATACTCAATGACGGGGAGAGTATTTTTTGCAAATACATTTCCATGGACGGCTATTTTCATCTTCAGCGTGAAAAAATTTGGTTTACATTTAAGGAATTGATTTTGAAAGGGATTATATGTTTAGGAAATTTAGCAGGTTATCTAATCTTTCCCGCTCAGTTTCAACATTATTGCTTTCATGGAATTTTGCTATGATTTTATAGTCAAATCTTTCCAATGTAGCCACAACGCTGGTTAAATCCTCCTTATTCAATTTAAGTGTTACATACACGAATTCTGAGTCTTTATGATTTTGGCTTAGATAAGAGCCCAATATTTTGGCATCATCAGATTCGATCAATCGGCTGATTTCTGCCATCGAGTAATCCAAATACCTCATTTCCAGAACGAGGATTCCCCCCTGTGCCTGCACTGCCAGGGTATTTGAAAAGGCCTTCATGGTATCTTCATGCCTGGAAACGCCCATGAACTGACCATCATTACTCAATATGGCCACCAACTCCGAATCACATTCCTGCGCCAGTCTGATAATATCAAAAAGGTGTTGATCTTCATTGACATAACAATTTTCTGAACTTAGCATGTAATCGCCAATTTTCCGATCAAGGTCATTGCTCTCAAGAATTATATCTTCAGAAATCAAGCCTTTGAAGATCCTGTTTTCAATCACGGGAAGTTGATTGGTTTTCAGCTCTTCCATCCATAGAATAGCTTTTTCGGCAGTATCTGTTGGCTTCAGAGCGGGTATCATCTGATTTATAAGTTCTTCAGCTATCATGCCGTGACATATTCATTAAATAAAAAATCGCCAAGTATTTCATTAAATTTATCGGGTTGCTCCATCATCGGGGCATGGCAGCATTTATCGATAAATTTCAAGGATGAATTTGGAATCAGGCGATTAAAGTCATGTGCTACCCTGGGTGGGGTAATCGTATCATTCAAGCCCCAAATCAACAACGTAGGGACTTTTATTTTAGGAATCTCGCTTGCCATATTATGCCTTTGTGCCGATTTTGCAATAGCCACGATGTTGAGGCATTTCGGAATGCTTTTTGTCGTTTCAAAAACTTCCTGGATATATTCTTCAGAAATACTTTTGGGGTCGTAAAATGTGTATTCAGCACGCTCTTTTACATATTCATAACTTCCCCGCTTTGGAAATGATCCTCCCATCGCATTTTCAAAAAGACCGGAACTACCTGTTAGTATTAATTTGTTAACCGTTTCCTGTCTTCTTAAGGTATAGATCAATCCCACATGTCCACCAAGTGAGTTACCCATCAGGCTGATGTTATCCAGCTTTTTAAGATCCACAAAACCCTCCAAATAATCTACCAGGGCATCGAGCCCAACCTTTCTGAAGGGTAAATCATAAATGGGAAGCATTGGAATGATGACTCTGAATTTGTCTTTAAATTCGTCAACCACTGAATCCCAGTTACTTAATGCCCCAAATAGTCCATGAAGAAACACAAGGTTTGGCCCTGAACCTTCTTCGATGTATTTATAATTCCCTACTTCCTTAACTTCAAATGGCATAATATCTCAAAATTCAATATTTCGCTTGAAAAGTAATCTTAATTTATAAATAATTCAATTGGTTTTAAAATTTAAATTTCATTAAATAACCAATAAATCCAAATCCAATAGTATTAATATGCTCCTATAACGAAATTGTAAGCATAAAACTTAATTTTTCTGACTATTTAATTTTAGGTCAGCACTAAGCATGATAAGCCTGAATTTTGAAGTAGACAGAATTAATGCTTAAAAATGTGCATGTCAGCATTCAACATATGACTCTAGAAGGATTTTATCATCGAGCACATCAAATTCAATCCTTGTGGTTGCTTCAGGATGTTTCAATCTCATGTGATACTTCTTGTCGGCATCCAGCATAGGTAAATTATAACTAGGTCGCCAGTCTTGTATTGGTAATATTCTTTAATTAGGCATCAGAAACGGGAACGTATAAAATTTCCGAAATAAAACTTCATGTCCCATTGGAATCCTTTTATAGTCGAACTCAGGTTAAAAAGTCTCTGCTTACTTGAAATGAAAGAAATGTTTCCTTTCAATCACCTTAGAATCTGCTGGCGACGAACAGATCTTGGCATACTGATTTGGATATTCGTATTTTTGGGCGATCGATACAAATG
>JAUUZS010000254.1 GCA_030589835.1 Cyclobacteriaceae bacterium | reverse complement strand
CCTTTCAGAAATCCGGAAAAGGACATATTTCCTTCTGCTTTTATTCCTTCAAAATCCTGGGTATAGGCTCCCGGAATTAAGGAATAAAGACTTTTGATGCTACTATTATTTGCTACAAATGAAATGTCCATATCAATATCATCGAAAGGCATTGCCAAATAGCCATCAAAGGAAAGCGGAAAGTCATTTACCTTTATTTCATTTTCCTTGAAGGTGAATTTAAATTCCGGCATATTAATATTCATGGTAAGATCAGCAAATAGGCTTTGACCCGACAAATAACCAATACCCTCATAGGTGACACTTGCTTTTTCAATGGTGGTGAATGTTTTCAGATCATAAATATCCACTGAAATATCCCCACTTCCATTGTGATTAAGTCCTTCGAACACCATTTCCATATCCATGGTTTCATCCAGATAACTTATTCGTCCGTTACTAATATTCCAACTTTCAATCTTCAGGTTAAAATCACTTTCGGCTTCTTCACTGCTTTCCTCTGCGGCCTCGGACTCAGCTACGATGTCGTAATTGGCACGGCCATTTTTCATTACTTTGATATTGATCCTGGGATCTACAAGATTTATGGATTTAATGCTATAATCATCTCCGAAAAGGCTAAACAGATCAATCGTTATATTAAAAGTTCCCACACTCATCAAGGTATCGCCCTCAAAAAGATCCTTTCCTACAATTCCGAAATCTTCTATATAGGCCGTAGGATTAGGAAATCCTTTGAACAGTGTCAATCCAAATTTTGATGGCTCGAAGTAAATATGGGCATCAATATTCTTATCAAGTGCTATTTTTACCTGCTTTTGAATGTCACCTTTAAAAATTACCGGGATCAGTATTGCTGCAATGAGCAATAATGTCACGATAGAAGCCAAACCTATGATGAATTTTTTCATGGTATTTACTGCTGTTTGTAAAGCAAATTTAAAATAATTAAGCCCAATTTTTTAATCGCTAAATAATATTTCTCTATCGTGTTAGATTATTGTTAATTATGCTTTAAAACATTGGATGCCTTCCAAAGATCCGACTGGGTCATATCCATGATTTTGAACTTTTATAGAATAAAATTTCTATAAAATAGATTCTGATATTCGCCAATTGAAGCTTTTTTTATCCATTTGATGGAATAGTATACATATCTCAAAAAGTTATTTTAGGTATTTTTTTACAAATCAAAGCTAAGCCCTATATTTGATTAGAGGTCATATTTTCCTGATTCGAATTTTTGTTTTATCCTTATTCCATTTGCAATATGATGCATTTAAAAAGAAATAGATCGACCATCAAAGGCAGGCTCACAAAAAAAATGATTGAGAATACCTTGCTTACTGAAATTGCATGGGAAGCCTGCAATCAGGTTGGTGGCATTTACACGGTTTTACGCAGTAAGGTTCCGACGATGGTTCAAAAATTTGGAGGTAATTATTGCCTGATCGGCCCGTATATCGATGTTAATGTTGCTACTGAGTTTGAAGAGATAACCGACATTGATGATCCATTTTCCAAGGCAGTAAGCAAAATGCGTGAACAGGGCTTTGATGCCTATTATGGAAAATGGTTAGTCACTGGCCGCCCAAATATAGTTTTATTTAATCCGTACAGTGTTTTTGACAAATTGGGGGATATTAAATATGAATTATGGGAGCACCATCATATTGATACTCCCGATGATAAACTGGTCAATCAGGTGATCGCATTTGGATTTCTTACAAAGGTATTTTTGCAATTGCTTGCCGAACATAAACACAGGAACCAAAATATTATTGCTCATTTTCACGAGTGGATGGCCGCCACACCGATTCCTGAAATCAGAAAATCGAAAATACCCATTTTCATTACCTTTACTACTCACGCCACCCTTCTGGGTCGATATCTGGCGATGAACGACCCGGAATTCTATAATCATCTGCCTTTTTTCGATTGGATAAAAGAAGCGAAAAATTTTAATATTGAAGCGCAGGTTCGAATAGAAAGAGCAGCGGCACACGGATCACATGTGTTCACGACCGTCAGTGAGGTCACCGCCATTGAATGTCAATATCTTCTGGATAGGGAGCCTGATGTGGTCACCCCAAATGGAATAAATATTGAGCGTTTTCATGTGCTACATGAATTCCAAAATCTGCATGAGAAATATAAAGACAAGATCCATCAATTTGTGATGGCTCATTTTTTCAGCAGCTATACCTTCGATTTGGATAATACGCTATATTTTTTCACATCAGGAAGGTTTGAGTTCAGGAATAAGGGATTTGGTCTTACACTTGAAGCACTTGCCCGACTTAATCACATGATGAAGAAAGAGCAAATTGACAAAACTGTAGTGATGTTTTTTATTACAAGACAGCCTTACCATTCCATAAATCCCGGAGTGTTGCAAAGCAGGGCTGTCATGGAAGAATTGAGACAAACCTGCCAATCGATTGAGCAACAGGTTGGTGAGAGGTTGTTTAAGGATGCCGCCAGTATCCCTGACAATAAGCTGCCAGATCTAAAAGAGTATGTGGATGACTATTGGAGATTACGATTCAGAAGAACACTTCAATCCTGGAAATCGGATCGTTTGCCACCTGTGATAACGCATAATCTGGTCAACGATACAGACGATCCGATTTTAATGTTTTTGCGAAGTGCCAATTTGGTGAACAATGCTTCTGACAAAGTAAAAGTCGTATATCATCCTGATTTCATTGTGCCCACAAATCCACTTTGGGGCATTGAGTATGATCAATTTACCCGGGGATGCAATTTGGGTATTTTCCCCAGCTATTATGAACCATGGGGCTATACTCCTCTCGAAAGTATTGCACGCGGTGTTCCGGCAGTCACGAGCAATTTATCTGGTTTTGGTGATTTTGTAGTTCAAAATATTAACAATCCGGAAGAAAAGGGAATTGTTGTCATCGACAAAATAAAAAATACCTTCCATGAGTCTGCTCAGGAATTAGCATATGAGCTATTCGAATTCGTAAAACAAAACCGCAGAGAAAGGGTAGAAATGAGAAATAAGTCAGAAGCTGCATCCGTTAGCTTCGACTGGGAATTATTAACCAAATATTATGATAAGGCATACCTCCTTACAATTCAAAGAGGTGCCAAAGAGCATCAGGAAAATAAATAATTATTGCTAAATTTATATTTTACAAAAGAAATAAATTACCCCATTATCGTGTCATTATGACGCAATTAGGCTATTATATGGAATTTTTTATGCCATATTTTCCGATATTAAACCTATAACTTTTATGGTCAAAAAATTGCTCCTCCTTTGGCCAAATCATATATAGTGACATGAATTTTAATAACTACACCATAAAAAGCCAGGAAGCGATTCAAAAAGCAATTGAAATCGCAAATGGTTATCAACATTCGTCGATAGAAACAGGACACCTGATGAAATCCCTGCTTTTGTCAGATGAAAATATCATTTCCTTTATTCTGAAAAAACTGGCTGTAAACAGGCTGCAGTTAGACGAAAAATTAGATGAGATCATCAATACTTATCCAAAGAGTTCCGGTCAGCAGCCCTATCTATCAAATGATACAAATGCACTATTACAAAAGGCCACAAGATACCTGAAAGAATTCGGGGATGAATTTGTGGCCATAGAGCATTTAATATTAGCACTCACCGACGGATCAGACAAAACGGCTATTCTACTTAAGAACTTAGGGTTCAATAAAAAGGATTTGATTACCATAATCAAAGAATTAAGAGGAGGGAATACGGTTAAAGATCAAGATGCAGAATCGAAGTACAAGTCTTTAGATCGCTATTCTATAAACCTGAACAAGATGGCATCGGAAGGAAAAATCGATCCCGTAATTGGCCGCGATGATGAAATCAGAAGAGTCCTCCAGATTCTATCCAGAAGGACAAAAAACAATCCATTGCTACTGGGCGAGCCTGGCGTGGGAAAAACAGCCATAATTGAAGGGATGGCGCAACGGATTATTGATGGGGATGTTCCGGAAAATTTAAAATCAAAAACCATCATTTCCCTGGACATGGGATTGCTCATTGCCGGGGCAAAATTCAAAGGTGAGTTTGAGGAAAGGCTGAAAGCCGTCATCAAGGAAGTTTCCGATTCTGATGGAGAAATCATCCTATTTATTGATGAGATTCATACACTTGTCGGTGCTGGGGCAGGTGGCGAAGGTGCAATGGACGCTGCAAATTTATTGAAACCAGCGCTGTCACGTGGAGAATTGCATGCCATCGGCGCAACTACCTTGCAGGAATATCAAAAATATATCGAAAAAGACAAAGCACTAGAGCGAAGGTTCCAAAGTGTAATCGTTGATGAGCCTAATGTAAACGATGCGATTTCGATTTTAAGGGGCATTAAAGAAAAGTATGAATTGCACCACGGCGTACGCATCAAGGACGATGCGGTTATTGCAGCCGTAGAGCTCTCAAACCGCTACATTTCTGAACGGTTTTTGCCCGACAAAGCCATTGACCTGATAGATGAAGCGGCGGCGAAATTGAGAATTGAAATCGACTCCTTGCCGGAAGAATTAGACGAATTGCAGCGAAAAATCATGCAATTTGAAATTGAACGAGAGGCGATCAGGAGAGAAAAAAACAAGGCAAAAGAAAAAACACTTTCAAAAATCATTGCTGAATTAAGTGATAAAAGAAATGAGTTGAAAGCACAATGGGAAAACGAAAAAAATACGATTCAGGGTATTCAGGATGAAAAAGAGAATATTGAAAATTTAAAGCTCGAAGCAGAAAAGGCGGAAAGGGCTGGTGATTTTGGAAGGGTTGCAGAGATCAGGTATGGATTAATTCTTGAAAGTGAGCAGCGCCTCGACAAACTTCAGGAGCAAATAAAAGCCAGGCAACTTGAAGATCCTTTGTTGAAAGAGGAAGTAGAAAGTGAGGATATTGCTGAAGTGATTGCAAAATGGACGGGTATTCCCATTTCAAAAATGATTCAAACGGAAAAGGATAAATTGATGCATCTGGAAGACGAACTCGGAAACCGGGTTGCTGGTCAAAATGAAGCCATCGAAGCTATCTCGGATGCCGTACGTCGCAGTCGTGCAGGGCTTCAGGACCCCAAAGGACCCATAGGATCATTTATTTTTTTCGGAACAACCGGGGTAGGTAAAACGGAATTGGCCAAGAGCCTGGCAGAATTCCTATTTGATGATGAGAATAATATGGTGCGCATCGATATGTCAGAATTTCAGGAGCGACATTCGGTAAGCAGGTTGATTGGCGCACCTCCGGGTTACGTGGGTTACGATGAAGGAGGTCAACTTACCGAAGCAGTAAGGCGTAAGCCATATTCGGTAATCTTACTCGATGAAATAGAAAAAGCACATCCCGATGTTTTCAATATTCTCCTTCAAGTGCTCGATGAGGGCCGATTGACAGATAATAAAGGTCGCATTGCAAACTTCAAAAATTCTATCATTATCATGACCACTAATATTGGTTCTCATTTGATACAGGAAAATTTCGCACTGCTAAATAATGAAAATAAAGATGACATTATCGGAAGCACCAAAAATCAGGTATTGGACTTATTAAAAAAATCAGTTCGTCCTGAATTCCTCAATCGTGTTGATGAGATTATTATGTTCCAGCCGTTGTCGAGAAATGATATCCGAAAAATTGTGGGCATACAATTTAATATTATTAAAGCAAGATTGGCTGAAAATAACATCAAATTAGAGGCAGATGATAAGGTGCTGGATTATTTGGGCGAATTAGGATATGATCCTCAATTTGGAGCTCGTCCACTGAAAAGGGTGCTGCAAAAACACATTCTCAATGAATTGTCTAAACAAATTCTAGAAGGGAAAATATCCTCTGAATCCCTCGTTGGTATTACCCTAAATGATAAGCGTGAAATGGAATTCATAAACCTGGATGAGGTAGAGATATAACCCGGATAATCCGGGAGATAATTATATAAATTTACAAAGTACTGATTGACAAACAGTTGATTTTCATTTGTTCAATTTTTAACACCCAAATTTGGGGTATTCCCATTTATGCAAATTTAACCTTAACTTTCTGTCAATCAACTACTTGTTTCCATAATCGCTAAATTCTCATGAATTTTGCAGGTTAAAAAATTTCCAATTAAAAAAGCCATGTAAATTACATGGCTTTTTTAATGCGATCCTAATTGCTCATCTTATAGGCAATAAAAGGCTATTTTTACGATATAATAAGAAAAATATAGCATGCGCGAACATAGAGGAATCAGCAAAATATCTTTATATCTTTTCGCCATTGTATTATTGTTTTTGGTTTCAGAAAAAAGTCTTGCCCAATCAGATAGCATTAAAACAAAAACAATTAGTTTTTCTATTTATCCTGTTATTGGTTATGCTCCGGAAACCAATTTTGTTTTTGGTTTAATCAGCTTCCTGGTATATAACAACACTAGCCATCAAGAAAATACATTTTATAGACCTTCCTCAATTTCACCCTATTTTTTATATACACTGAATAATCAAATGCTATTGGCAATTGATTT
>JAUUZS010000011.1 GCA_030589835.1 Cyclobacteriaceae bacterium | reverse complement strand
GAGCCTTATTACCTAGGCAAGCAGGCGACACCTTATTTCAATTGGAATTTATCAAAAGCTCAGCTTGAGCATTTAAATTATTATGACAATTTGGAGGCTATTGATAAAAACATTAGGAGTGATATGCCGGAATACATCATTGATCAAATTGACCTGGCTCCTGAGTTATTTAATAATATTCCTATCCTTGGAAAAAAATATGAGCATCTGGGCAATGGCATTTATAAAAGAATAAAGGACTCACAAGCAACTGATTGAGGTAATCATTCCGTCAGATTAACAACTAATCTTGCCAATTCTTTTTCTGTGTCTTCCTCCTTCAAATTCGGTCGTAAAGAAAACGTTGAGGATTTCTTTTGCTTCTTCAAATGTTATAAATCTTCCTGGAAGACAGATGACATTGGCGTTGTTATGGCTTTTTGCCAATTTACCAATCTCTTTATTCCAGCATAAAGCAGAACGGATTCCCTGATGTTTATTGGCGGTCATATCGACTCCTATTCCGGAACCACAAATTAATATCCCCAGATCATAATTTCCTTTTTCTACTTCGCCGGCAACAGCATGGGCGAAATCAGGATAATCAACGCTTTCTTCAGAATTGGTTCCCAAATCTTTAAGCACCTCAACCTGAGGTGCCAACCATTCTTTTACCAGGGTTTTTAGCTGATATCCTGCATGATCGGCTCCTATTGCAATATGCATGTTTTTCATTTTAAGCAGATTCTTCTTCCAATAGTAATTTATCCTCTTTCTTTTTTATTGATTTTGAAATCATTATGCTTATTTCATAAAGGAAAAGAAGTGGGAAACACATCAGTAATTGACTTATTACGTCAGGAGGAGTTATTAGTGCCGATAATACAAGTATGACAACTATAGCATGTTTTCGGTAAGTTTTTAAGAATTCCGGAGTTACAATCCCCGCCTTGGTAAGGAAATATACTACTACCGGCAATTGAAACATAATTCCACAAGCAAGTACCAGCATCATCACAAGAGACACATAGCTAGTGAGGTCAATTTCATTCAAAATCGTTTCGTCAAGCTTGAAATTCGTTAAGAAATTAATCGATATCGGGGCGACAATATAGTATCCAAACATAACACCTGTGAGGAATAGCAACGTTACAAAAAATACCGCTCCACGGCTTAAACTTTTTTCATTTCTATACAAACCAGGCTTTATAAATTTCCAAAATTCCCAAAAGGCATATGGAAATGCCACAATCAAACCAATCACAAAACTTGAACTTATGGCCATGGTAAATTGTGCGGTCATTTGCCGGTTTTGTATGATAAATGGCAATTCATCGATACAGAAAAAATCCGCCCCTGTCAGACTACCCAAACGACAAAACATTTCATATGTCCAGAAATCGGGCCTGGATGGTGCCAGAATAACATAATGCCAGATAGGCTCCCTAAAAATGAACGCAGCAATAGCGAAAACTGCGATCGAGGCCAGTGCACGTATAATGTGCCATCTCAGTTCTTCAAGATGACCTAGGAATGACATTTCCTGTTCACCTTTACTATCGGATAGCAATCCTTCAAATTCTTCGTTTTCTTCGTTTTCTTCGTTTTCCTCCACAATTCAATTATTTATAAAGCGGGAAGTCCTTCATCCAGGAATTGACTCCATCTTTGATCTCCTTAATTTTACTCTCGTTGTCTATGTTCATCAATACATCATCCATAAGATCGACAACTCTCTTCATATCTGCTTCCTTCATTCCCCTGGTGGTGATTGCCGCAGTACCAACTCTTATGCCGGATGTTACGAATGGCGACCTGGTATCAAAAGGTACCATATTTTTGTTGATGGTAATATCGGCTTTGATCAAGGCATTTTCTGCATCCCTGCCCGTTACTTCACCTTTGGACCTCAAATCAATCAACATCAAATGATTATCAGTACCTCCCGAAATCACCTGATATCCTTTATCCATAAATCGTTGAGCCATAACGCTGGCATTATTTTTTACCTGAAGTACATATTTCATGTAATCCTCAGAAAGTGCTTCTTTAAATGCGATGGCTTTGGCGGCAATTACATGCTCAAGTGGCCCTCCCTGAGTTCCCGGAAAAACCCCTGAATCCAAAAGGGAAGACATTTTTCTTACTTTCCCTTTAGGGGTTTTTATTCCAAAAGGATTGTCAAAATCCTCTCTCAGCATGATCATTCCCCCTCTGGGACCTCGGAGGGTTTTATGCGTAGTGGTGGTCACAATATGGCAGTGATCCAACGGATCGTTCAATAGTCCTCTTGCAATCAACCCTGCAGGATGAGCAATATCTGCAAGTAATAAAGCGCCAACCTCGTCAGCAATTGCCCTCAAACTTTCATAATCCCATTCCCGGCTGTATGCCGATGCTCCGCAAATGATAAGTTTCGGCTGCTCTTTTTTTGCAATCTCCGCAACATTGTCATAATTGATCATCCCGGTTTCCTTCTCAACACCATAAAAAGATGGCTGATAGAGCTTTCCGGAAAAATTTACTGAAGATCCATGGGTAAGATGACCGCCATGAGAAAGATCGAACCCAAGTATTTTGTCTCCTGCATTTAATACAGCGAGCATCACTGCAGCATTTGCCTGTGCTCCTGAATGCGGCTGAACATTTACCCATTCAGCTCCAAACAATTCTTTCGCTCTATCCCTGGCAAGATTCTCTATCTCATCGACGACTTCACACCCTCCATAGTACCTTTTTCCTGGAAGTCCCTCGGCATACTTGTTTGTCAAAACGGTTCCCATTGCCTCTATTACCTGTTTAGAAGCAAAGTTTTCTGAAGCAATAAGTTCAATGCCGTCCTCCTGACGATCTTGTTCTTTTTGTATTAAATCAAATATAGTTTGATCTCTAAGCATGATCATGTTTTGAAAATGAAGGGCAAAAGTAACTTAAGCATCAGAAATTCACAATTAAATTCAAAAATGAGTGCATATTAATCTAACTTATCCTACAATAACTATCTTTGGGTTAAATTAATACACTATTTATTCATGAAAAAGGCAAGCATAATTTTTACACTTATAATTACCGTTTAGCTTTTTTTTCAAAGTTGTGGCCTCAACCTCAAAAGAGGTAATGGAAACATTGAAATCGAAGAGACCATTATTGACAATTTCACAAAAGTTAATATTGGTGGCAACTATGATGTCACCTTAATTGAGAGTAATGAAACTAAAGTCATTATTGAAACCGACGAGAATTTATTTTCTTTCATAAATATTGAAGTTTTTAATCAGGACCTAAACATCAACAGCATTCATCAACTAAAAAGTACCGAAGGGATAAGGATTGAGATTTATTATACCCAAATCGATTATATCCATTCGACCGGCGCATCCAATATTGAACACGAAGGAATCTTGGGAAATGAAGAACTCACGATTGATCTGTCAGGAATTGGTGCAATTGATTTGGAGATTCAGGCTAAAGCAGTAAGGGTAAACCTAACAGGTGCCGGGATTGTGACCTTATCTGGAAATACTGATTTGCAGGACACTCATATAAGTGGTGCTGGGGGATTAAGAGCTTTCGAGCTGAAAAGCATGGAATGCAACATTAATTTGAGCGGATTGGGAGGGGCCGAAGTTTTTGTTTCAGAAAAGCTGGAAGCCACCATAACGGGAGTCGGTGGAATTATTTATGCTGGTAATCCTAAAAATATTGAAAAACAAATTACCGGTTTTGGGAAAATTAAACGCGCAAAAGAATACCTTGAAGAAGATAATATTTAATGCATAAAAACATCTCTTTCATAATAATTGATCTTTGGTATTTATTAATAATTCACATCCCGACAATTATCAGATTCTGATAAATTCAGACAACGGCAGCCTGATGGTTTTCCCACTTTACGATATACTTTTTCAAATACCTTACGGCAGTCTCATTACTTTCACCATATTAATTGCCATTCAAATTGGTTAGGCTGCAAGCATAACAATTGTCATATTGACACCATATACATAAATAATTGAAGGTATTTTCAGTTTATTCGTTGGATTACGTATAAATATTGTGAAATAGAAAACATTTTGCGCGCTAACTAGTAGAATTAAAATACACATTTAGTATGCATGCATACTAAATTAATGTATATTTGATTTTGCTATAACAAGAATATGAATCAAGAGGAATCCATAGATTATTATATAAAAACCAGCTGGCACAGTCTTTCCCGGCTTTACAATCAGAAAGCACAAAAGCATGGGATGACTACCTCAACTGCGTTTATTTTATTGAAAATAAGCACATCTGAAGGAACGCCGGCCACAAAGATTGCCCCACTCATGGGCCTCGAATCAAGAAGCCAGACACGGGCGCTAAAAAACCTTGAGGCAAAGGGATATATCTATAAGGAAAAGGATGCTAAAGACAGGAGGTCTGTGAGAATATACCTGACCGAAAAAGGAAAAGAAAAGAAAGGAAAAGCTATAGAAACAGTAAAGGCATTCAATCAATTTGTCAAGGAAAGGGTGCCGGAAGAAAAATTAAACACCTTCATTCAAGTATCCCGGCTGATCATAGATTGGACTGAAGGTAATGAAGAATTAAAAGTATTGATCAATAAAGACTAGTGTCTGTCACAGAAGGTAAAAAAAATGAAAAGAACCATTAAAAAAGTTGCTGTATTGGGTTCGGGAATTATGGGTTCCCGAATCGCCTGTCATTTTGCAAACATCGGATTGGATGTTTTATTGCTTGACATTGCTCCAAATGAGTTAAATGAATTAGAAGCGAAAAAGGGCTTAACACTGAAAGATGCCACGGTTAAAAACAGAATTGTGAATTCCTCCTTTCAGGCTACCCTAAAAGCAAAGCCTGCGCCATTGTATCACAAAAGTTCTGCATCAAAAATTAAGCTTGGAAATTTTGATGATGATCTATCAAAAATAGCTGATGCTGACTGGATTATTGAAGTTATTGTTGAAAACCTTGAGATAAAAAAACAGCTTTTCGATAAGGTTGAGAAATACAGAAAACCTGGCACACTAATTACCTCAAACACGTCGGGAATCCCTATAAAAATGATGAGTGAGGGCAGGAGCGATGATTTTCAAACCCATTTCTGCGGCACGCACTTTTTCAATCCACCAAGATATTTAAAGCTTCTGGAGATTATCCCAGGACCAAAAACCAATCCTGAAATCATTGATTTCTTCATGCATTACGGAGATCTGTACCTTGGCAAAACAACGGTACTTTGCAAGGATACACCAGCCTTTATTGCCAATAGAATAGGAATATACTCCATCCTGAAGGTCGTTGAGACGATGCAAAAGCTCGATCTCAATATCGACGAGATTGATAAACTTACCGGCCCCGTTATTGGCAGGCCAAAATCTGCGACATTCAGAACAAGTGATATAGTTGGACTTGATACACTGGTCAAAGTTGCTAATAATTTATATGAAGGGCCACCCAATGATGAGAAAAGAGACGCTTTCAAGTTGCCTGAAATAATTGGAAAATCAGAGGAAAACAAATGGCTGGGCGACAAAACAAAGCAAGGTTTTTATAAAAAAACAAAAGACGAAAAAGGCAAAACCAAGATACTGACGCTTGATCTTACCACTTTAGAATATAAGCCAAAACAAAAGGTAAAGTTTGCTACCCTTGAGCTCACCAAAGCAATCGATGTTGTCAAAGATCGGTTCAAGGTTCTTGTGGGAGGAAAAGACAAAGCAGGAGAATTCTACAGGGATTCCTTTTATGGGATTTTTCAATATGTCTCGAATAGAATCCCCGAAGTGTCTGATGAATTGTTTAAAGTCGATGATGCTCTTTGTGCTGGGTTTGGATGGGAGATCGGCCCATTTGACACCTGGGATCAAGTAGGTGTGGTCAAGTCGCTTTCCAAAATGGAGGAGGCTGGTTATAAACCAAATCAATGGATCTATGATATGGTTGAAAGTGGCATTGAGTCATTTTATACTGTTGAGAAAGGGGTCAGAAAATATTATGATATCGAGACCAAATCGTACAAGGAAATTCCAGGCAAAGGGGAGTTTATCATTCTCGATAACCTCAGGGAAAACAATGAAGTCTGGAAAAATTCCGGCGCCACTATTTTTGATCTTGGAGATGGGATTTTAAATCTTGAGTTCCGCAGTAAAATGAACACTATGGGAAGTGAGGTCATTGAAGGCATGAACAAAGTCTATGACCTTGGCGAAAAGGAATACCTCGGAGTAGTCATCGGAAATCAAGGGGCGAACTTCTCAGTAGGAGCTAACCTCGGCATGGTATTTATGTATGCCATTGAGCAGGAATACGAGGAGCTCGATCTGATGATTTCGACCTTCCAAAATACCATGATGAGGGCGAGGTATAGTTCCGTTCCGGTAATTATCGCACCGCATGGCATGTCGTTGGGAGGAGGCTGTGAGCTTACCTTGCATGCCGATCAGGTACAGGCTGCAGCGGAAACATATATCGGATTGGTGGAAGTGGGTGTTGGCCTGATACCGGGCGGTGGCGGAACCAAGGAGCTTACACTTCGTGTGTCTGAGCGAGCAGAAACTGGCGATGTCGAATACAATGCGCTTCAAAATGCGTTTATGAATATTGCGACAGCTAAAGTTGCAACTTCAGCCGAAGAAGCCCGGGACATGAACATTCTCCGCCCACAAGATAGGATAACGATAAATCCATATCGGCAGCTAGCAGAAGCAAAAATGGCTGCAGTAGAGTTGGCCGAGGCAGGATATACCCAGCCAGTTCAAAAGAAAAATATAAAAGTACAAGGACGTGGCGGCCTGGCTCTATTTCATGCCGGAGTAAACGGAATGAAAATGGGGAAGTATATCTCTGATCATGACGTGCTGATTGCCAAGAAAATCGCAAATGTGATGTGCGGAGGAGACCTCACCTCTCCTGCCGAAGTTTCAGAGCAATATCTTCTGGATTTAGAAAGAGAAGCATTTCTTTCTCTTCTGGGTGAACGGAAGACGCTGGAAAGAATACAGGCAATATTAAATGGTCAAAAACCTTTGAGAAACTAAGGTTAATACTTCAATAAATAACATTGGATAAATATCATGAAATATCAAAGGCACATGCCTGATATTCATTTGATTAAATCCATTTAATCAATTTATGAACAACAGAAATAAATAATATAATCATGGATGCATATATCGTAGCAGGATACAGATCAGCAGTAGGAAAGGCAAAAAAGGGAGGGTTTAGGTTTACCAGATCAGATGATTTAGCAGCTGATGTAATCAAACATCTCGTTGGATCTATTCAGGGACTTGATCCAAAACGTGTAGATGACCTTATTGTAGGAAATGCCATTCCCGAGGCCGAACAAGGCATGCAAATGGGGAGGATGATATCCTTATTATCATTGCCGATGGAAGTCCCGGGCATGATTGTCAACCGTTATTGCGGCTCAGGCATCGAATCGATCAACATCGCTTCGGCAAGAATTGCAGCAGGCATGGCAGATTGTATCATTGCAGGAGGCACCGAATCCATGTCGATGCTGCCAATGATGGGATGGAAAACCGCACTGAATTATAACATTACATCTGATAACCCAGACTACTACACAAGCATGGGGCTTACCGCCGAGGAGGTTGCCAAAAAATATAAGATTAGCAGAGAGGAACAAGATCAATTTGCATATAATTCACATCAAAAAGCACTCAAAGCTATTAAGGAAGGAAAATTCAAAGATGATATCGTTCCAATAAAAGTAGAAGAGGTCTATTTGGATGAAAATGAAAAAAGGCAAACAAAAGAATATATTATAGATACGGATGAAGGACCACGAGCTGATACCAGCGTAGAAGCATTGGCCAAACTCAGGCCCGTATTTTCGATGGGTGGCACTGTTACTGCTGGAAATTCTTCGCAAACTCCTGATGGTGCAGCATTTGTGATGGTGATGTCGGAACGGATGGTAAAAGAGCTGAACCTGGAGCCAATAGCACGTTTGGTGAGTTACGCCGTAGCAGGGGTAGAACCAAAAATCATGGGCATCGGACCAGTAGCTGCCATTCCAAAGGCCTTGAAACTAGCAGGATTAACCTCCAATGATATTGAGCAGGTAGAACTCAACGAGGCCTTTGCAGCACAGGCATTAGGCGTAATAGGTCAACTGGATATAAATCCTGAAATCATTAACGTAAATGGTGGGGCAATTGCTTTGGGTCACCCATTGGGTTGTACAGGAGCAAAACTGTCCATTCAGCTGTTTAATGAGATGAAAAAACGCAACCAGAAATATGGCGTAGTTTCGGCCTGTGTTGGTGGCGGACAAGGAGTAGCAGGCATTTATGAGAGATTAAACTAAATAAATATATCATGGAAACAATAGACCAAAAGACGGCAATTAAAGGCGGTGAATTTCTTATTAGAGAGACCCTGGCCTCTGAGATCTTCATTCCTGAAGATTGGAGCGAGGAGCAAAAAATGATTGCTCAGACATGTAAGGACTTCCTGGCAGCCGAAGTTCATCCGAAGTTGGATGAAATAGATTCAATGGAAAATCCTGAGCTCATGCCCGGTTTATTGGATAAAGCCGGTGAGTTGGGACTTTTAGGCGTTTCAGTACCCGAGCAATATGGCGGGTATGGAATGGACTTCAATACCTCCATGCTCATCGCTGAAGAATTTGGCAAGGGATTTTCTTTTGCCGTTGCCTTCACGGCCCATACCGGCATAGGGACGCTTCCCATTCTTTATTATGGAAATGAAGCTCAAAAAGAAAAGTATCTGCCCAAACTTGCGACCGGAGAACTTAAGGCTTCTTATTGCCTGACAGAACCAGATGCAGGTTCCGACGCTAATGCCGGGAAAACTAAAGCCTCCCTTTCAGCAGACGAAAAACACTATTTGCTCAATGGGCAGAAGATGTGGATCACCAATGCGGGATTTGCTGATATTTTCATTGTATTTGCAAAAATCGACGACGACAAAGACCTATCGGCCTTTATTGTCGAAAAAACATTCGGGGGTATCACCATGAATGAAGAAGAAAAGAAACTGGGTATAAAAGGATCTTCAACCCGGCAAATATTCTTCAATGACTGCAAAGTCCCCGTTGAAAATAAACTCTCAGAAAGAGGGAATGGATTTAAAATCGCACTGAATATTCTGAATATTGGTAGAATAAAATTGGGGATCAGTACCGTTGGCGGAGCAAAAGGAGCCTTATCACAAGCCATAAAATATGCCAATGAACGTAAGCAATTCGGAAAAACCATAGGTACTTTCGGTGCGATGAAACATAAAATCGGTGATGTGGCGGCTAGAATTTTCGCTTCCGAATCTGCTCATTATCGTGCAAGTCAAAATATCGATGACGCATATGAAACCATGGTTTCCAATGGTATGAGCGAGGCAGAAGCCAAACTAAAATCAACCGAGCAGTTTGCCATAGAATGTGCGATCCTAAAAGTTCATGGATCAGAAACTGTAGATTATGCTGTAGATGAAGGAGTTCAAATATTTGGTGGTATGGGCTACTCCGCAGACGGACCCATGGAGCGGGCTTACCGCGATGCCAGGATCAACAGGATATTTGAGGGCACGAATGAAATCAATAGAATGCTGACTGTAGATATGATCCTGAAAAAAGCAATGAAAGGTGAGCTCGATTTAATGGGCCCGGCAATGGCAGTGGCCAAGGAATTAACATCGATCCCTGATTTTGGCAGCAGTGACAGCGATGATATTTTTGCCAAAGAAAAAACAGCTATTCAAAACTTAAAGAAAGCAGGTTTAATGATTTCTGGTGCTGCCGTGCAGAAATTAATGACAAATTTGAAAGATGAGCAGGAGATTCTGATGAACCTTGCTGATATGCTGATTGAAGGATACGCTGCTGAATCAGCTTTACTCAGGGTGGAAAAAATCATCTCTATGAGAGGAAAAGAAGCGTCGGAAATCTACATGGATTTAGCAAGGATATATCTGCATACGGCAATTGAAAAATCTATATGGGCGGGCAAACAAGCCATTTACGCGTTCGCTGATGGTGATGAATTGAGGATGATGTTGATTGGCTTGAAGCGGTATACCAAAATCGAACCCTTCAATCTGAAGGAAGCGAGAAGAAGGGTCGCCAATTACCTTCTTGAAAAAAATGATTATGCCTTTTAACTAAATCTGATTTGATGAGAAAAGAGGGTTCAATTTGAGCTCTCTTTTTTTAAGACCCCTTTCTAAGCTGCTACTTCCCGTTTCATGACCCATTCCTGAGCAGATGTCAAATCCTTAAAATAGTTGGATTCCAGATCAATAGCATTGACAAATATCCCACTCTTTACGCTCTCCACATAAAATTTTGAAAATACATCATTTGGAGTAATGGTAGCAACTTTCCTAAGCCCTGATTCATAGGCCTTTGGAAGTATTTCATTCTGAAGCCAAAGCCTGTTTTCGGTACCTACAATCCCTTGCTGGTATATATCTGTGATAATTGCTTCGGCTTTGAATTCCAGTATCTTTTCAAGCATTAAAGAACAAATAGCTTTATAGGTTTCTGAGGTGGAGGGCCTTTTCCAAACAGTTATAATAGCGTTGCTTTCATTATCATAACTCACATTGGCAAATTCGTTGTTCAAGATCTTCTTCATATCTACTTCACATTTATCTCTCCTGATCCAATACAAAGATAATTTTTATTAATTCCTTTTTTTCTTCATATCAGGAAAAATAATTACATCCTACATTTTTACTTTTATAAGTATGTTTTTTAAGATCTACATCACTAAATTAAACGAAAGTAAAGCGCATAATCACCTGAATATAAAACAGATACGTGAGTTTAATTGTATGAAAACTTACATTTTTTAAATATCAATACTCCTTTTTAATATGGCTTCTCCCTCCTGCTAAAACTTTCGATTTTACCCCAGTTATGACAAAAACAAAAGAAGGAATTACATAACAAGCAGATCATTCTATTCTTCACGAATCTAATTTTAGATAAAAAATGCTTCCAATTTTATGCTCCAGTAACTACATTTCACAAAAAATATATATGGCCGATCAAGATATAGACCAGCAGCTTCAGGAAGCTTTGAAACTTAAGGAAGAAGGAAACTCGTATTCAGATATCAGAAATTATTTTGAGCGTGAGCTAAGCCCGGAAACAATTTCTTACCTCATCAGGTTGGTAGATGAATTTGTTATTGAAGAAAATCGCATTAACGAGGATATAAAAAAGGCCAAATTCAAAATGTACGTTGGCCTGATTGCTTTTGGGATTTCTGTTTTCTTAATTTACACGTTTTATATCAACGAGACTTTATCTGGCACGTATAGCTTAATTGCCTATTTGCCAATGGCCTTTGCCCTTTATTTGCTTTGGAAAGGATATTCAGAAGTAAATACCCTCAAAAATACAAGCGCTGAAATTGATGATTCAAAATTCAGGATGAAGCGCAGAAAACGTAAATAAAAAGGCCGGAATTACGACCTTTTTATTTTTTATACCCCATTAAGACGACGTCTTTTTATTCTGATTAATAGCCCTTTTCTTTAAGTTCATTTCCTGAAGCCACTACTTTTTCCCTCATCTCTACCTTAAAATCTGCCAACTTAGAGGCTATGTCCTCATCATAGGCACCTATGATTTGCGCCGCCAGGATGCCGGCATTTTTTGCGGCATCTAAAGCCACTGTAGCCACAGGAACCCCACTTGGCATTTGAAGGATAGATAATATCGAATCCCAACCATCGATAGAGATTCTGGATCTTACGGGTACTCCAATGACCGGCAAGGTGGTGAACGCTGCAGTTACTCCAGGCAGATGAGCTGCTCCACCAGCTCCGGCAATAATCACTTTCATACCTCTTTCTCTTGCAGACCCTCCCCATTCGGCTAGAAGATCAGGGGCTCTGTGGGCCGAGATAATCTTTATCTCATACGTTATCCCAAAAGAATCAAAAAATTTAGCAGCCTCTTCCATGATGTTGAGGTCAGACAAGCTACCCATTACTATTCCTACTTGTACATTAGACATTTTTAAACGATTTATATTTAACTTCTATTTTTATAAAAATCCTTAGTGACTGATCATATTGTTAGACTATTTTATTTGAATACCCATTTTTGCCATTAGTTGACAGGCATTTGTACTTTGGCAAATACCAGCACGCAATTTATAATCAAAAATAATTTCTTCCCCATCAATTTTACTACTAAAATTGAAATTGGTGATCTGGTCATTTTTATCACAAAGTTTCCCCAATTCCAAATCATGAGTAGAAACAAGCCCAAAGGCATTTAGTTTATTTAGTTGAAGTATTAATGACTCTGCACCGATGTGCCGGTCAACTGAATTTGTCCCTTTCAAAATTTCATCCAACAAAAATAATACAGGCCTGTCTTCATTAATGGTTTCAAGCAACATTTTTAAACGCAACAGTTCGGCGTAAAAAGAGGAAATATTTTCTTCCAGATTATCTTTTGTCCTCATGCTTGTAAAAACCTGGAAATTGGAAATCTGAAAAGAATCGGCACAAACCGGAGCACCGAGAAAAGCCAGTACGGCATTAATGCCAACTGTCCTCAAAAATGTGCTTTTGCCCGCCATATTTGACCCAGTAATGATGCATGTCTGCCCTCGCCCTTCAAGCGTAAAATCATTATTTATTCTTTGCTGGCCCGCCATAAGTGGATGCCCAAGGTTCGACCCCTGAAGCACAAAACCTTTCTCCATAATTTCAGGAAATACAAAATCCTCATTGGCAAATGCAAATGCTGCAATACTACTCAATACTTCAAAAGCTGCAATGGAATCAAACCAAGCTGCTATTTCATCTTTATAAGCAGCTCTCCACTTTTCGGCTTGGGCCAACAGGATAAAATCAAAGAGAAATATGCTGTTTAGTATCATATAAATCTGATTTCCCCGTAAACTCAGCAATTCGAATATTTTTCGTAACTCCTTTATTTTTTGGGACGCTACGAGTTCCTTTGACATCAGCTGATGTTGAATGTCAATTAAATATTCATCATTAAATTTTTGATTTTCTATCAATTGAATAGTATTCCCGACAGATTCCAGGGTGTTTACGCCCGACAAGGTGAGGTCATACGTGGCGCGTGAATACGCAATTATTTTATATAAAAAATATCCCGTAAAAATAAATGGCAATAATAAAAAACTAAGGGAAAGATTTCCTGTAGAAACGCCCACCAGAAGCGACAAGGAAAAAACCATCACCACATAAGGGATAATTCTATACAGCATATTACTTCTTATCAAATCGCCACCTTTCAGCCATGTATAAAACGCCTGGGTATTTTCCTGGCTGTTGGTACTGTTTTTGCCATAAGCTTGCAGCTTTTGTCTCCAATCGATCATTGGGCCAAGTTCTGAAACTGCCTTTTGCCTCAGCTCAATATTTTCTTTGGAAGAGGCCTGGGTCAACCATGACTTCAGCAAGTGCTTACCATCACTTGTACCTGTTCTATTGATGAATTGAAACAAAGAACTTCTCCCAAAAATATCCAGATCTACCCCATAGGGGTGATGCTCATCAGTAAACTCATTCCCGGGATTAATCCCTTCAAAATTATACTTTATCCTTTTTATTTCTTCATTATTTATATCGGAGAGCAACTGGCTGATATTCTTTGCTTTTAATATTTTATTATGACGATTTACCAAAAGGCCAAACAGGAGTATAAACAATACCACATCAGCAAATAACAGCATGCCCAAGCCATATTTAATGCAAAAAATTGCGGCGATAAAAAATGCAACAAAAGTTACAATTCTATAAAATGAAAAAGTATTATACTTCGACTTTAAATTACTAACTTGCTGATCGAAGTCAAGTGCTTTCGCATGAAAAAAATTTACTTTTTTGTTCATAAGCTTTGTTATTATCCTATTTGGGGCAAAAACCAAGCATGCTTGACTTAGCCAATATGCTATGGGCGCTGAAATTAAATAAAGAATAATTATTTATACGAATTCAACGTTTAAAATTATTAAATTGTTGGGAGAAATATATTTGAAAACAGGGAATTAAAGAACTTATAATTAAATGCGATGTTTGGTAAAATCAAAATAGAAATCTTGATTATGGCAGCAGGAGCTTCCCGAAGATTAGGTCAACCAAAACAGCTGTGGGAGTATAAGGGTGAAACGCTGATCAGGAGGATTTCCAATGAAGCCATTAATGCCAACATTGGTCATGTAACGGTGGTGACGGGTTACGATCATGAAAACATTGGAAAACAAATTTCAGATTTAAATTTGGATGTATTTTTTAATGCCGAGTGGGACGAAGGTTTGGGCGCTTCGATCAGAAATGGCCTGAAACATGTATTGATGGAAAGACCCGATACAAATGCCATTTTGCTCACCATGTCTGATCAGCCAAAAGTGGATGCTAAGCATCTCAAAAAACTTGCCAAGGCCTATGATCCCAATCGACCGATGGTCATTGCTTCTGCGTATTCCAGTACTTTTGGCGTTCCTGTGCTCATCGACAGTTTTTATTTTGAAGAGCTAAAAGAATTAAAAGGCGACGAAGGAGGGAAAAAAATATTAGCAAATTATATCAAAAATATTGTTGAAATCCCTTTCATTGAAGGCAAGATTGATATTGACGAAGAAAAAGATTTGAAGACCCTGGAATAGCTTTTCTTAAAAGCTATATTTATAGTTATCCATTTCCTGGCCTGTTTATATAAGATTTAATCCACAAATAAAATATTATACGCTGGATTAAGCGAAAAGCATTATTTTTCCATTACTATGCAAAAAATCCTGTCAATCGAAGGGCTTTCCAAAAACTACGGAAGTGTAAGGGCTCTTGATACCCTAAGCATCGACATTCATAAAGGGGATGTTTTTGGCATTTTAGGACCCAACGGAAGTGGTAAAACCACCACTTTGGGAATCGTGCTTGGTATCACCAACGCTACTATGGGTTCATTCTCATGGTTTGAAAAAGGAAGCAACCATCATCAGCGAAAAAAAATTGGTGCCCTGCTGGATAAGCCAAATTTTTACCCTCACCTCAACGGTTACCAGAATCTGAGGCTGGTTGCTGATATCAAGGACATAAAATCCCCCAACATTCAGGAAAAACTTGAACTATCGGGAATCGCAAAAAATGCCCATCGAAAATTCCTGACCTATTCCACGGGCATGAAACAAAGGCTTGCTTTGGCCGCTGCCTCACTTGGCGAACCCGAGGTTCTTGTACTGGACGAGCCCACAAATGGTTTGGATCCTGAAGGAATTTCAGATGTCAGGGAATTGATCATGAAAATTGCCGATCAGGGCGTAACTGTTATTATGGCGAGTCATTTATTGGATGAGGTTCAAAAGGTTTGCTCTCATGTGGTCGTGCTAAAATCCGGGAAAAAGTTATTTGAGGGTCAAGTGCAAGAACTTATTTCTGATGACGGGGGAATTGAAGTGAGCACAGATAATTATGACAAACTCGACCAGTGCTTAATGCAGTTCAATGGAATTACTCATATTGAAAAAAAACCTGGATTATATACCATAAAACTTAAAGATGGATATAAAGCCTCTGAATTGAGTGCCTTTTTAATTAAAAACGGCGTTGACATCTCTCATTTTGCCCATAAAAAAGGAAGCCTGGAAAAAGAATTTTTACACCTCTTATCTGAAAAACGTGCTTAAACTATTAAGAATAGAAGCAAGAAAACAAGTGACGAGTCCCGGTTTTTGGATCTTGATTGGGTTGCATGCAGTCGTGTTATCACTCACCTCAATGAATTTCAATTCATTCCTGCAGAACGCCAACCTCATGGTGAATAACATACCTGATATTGACTTGTCACTAAAACCTATCCTGCAATTTCCTGATCTATGGCAAAACCTAACCTACATTTCCGGATATTTCAAGATTATTTTAGCCCTGATCGTTGTTACTTCGGTGTGCAATGAATTCACCTTTTCTACCGCAAGGCAAAATATCATCGATGGATTAAGCCGTCGGGAGTGGCTGATTTCCAAATTAGGTTTAGCTAATATGCTCGCCCTCGGTTCCACGTTTTTGATTTTCATTATTGGCCTTGCCTTAGGTTTTACACAAGGTGTACGGGTAGATATGACCGAACTATTAGGCAGACTTGATTTTGTTTTGGCGTATTTCATTGAATTGAACGTTTACTTTGTTTACGCACTATTTCTGGCCTTAATTTTACAAAAAACCGGATTGTCAATCATCATTTTGCTTGTTTATGATTTTATATTAGAACCCATTGCCTCATGGAGTTTGCCAGATATAATTGCTAAGTTTTTGCCGATGAACACCATCGATAACCTAAACCAATTTCCGTTTACAAAATACGTCAATGCAGATGTGCAGTCCGTGGTTTCTCTGGAGCAACTTATCTGGGCCATTTTCTATGGGTTACTATTTGCAGGGCTCTCTTACCTGGCGCTCAAAAAAAGGGATTTGTAACATAGCTACCCAGGTGCGTTTGATTTTTATTCTGAATAAAAAAGCCTCTTGATTTTCACACCAATATATTTTGATAACAAATAGAATCCTTTTGCTACTTTTTTAAAGGAGAACCACAACTTGCAGGTTTGTCCACTTTTTGATCTAGGATTATCAGGATAAAAACCGATACTGACTCTTTATATTCTTCAATTTGTTATGCACGCTTTTGCTCCTATTTGTACCTATCAAATTATTTTATATCTTTATTCAGGCAATAACATAGCTCATTTTTTTTAACCTAAAATTATTACACCCCAATTATATTATTTTTAATATGAAAAACTACCTGAAATTCCCAGCCCTCATTGCGATACTTACCTTTTGTTTTGACGCTTATGCCGAAAAACCACCCATCAAACTTGGTGATGTCTCGAAACAGGAGATTGAAATGAAGACCTATGAAGCTGATCCCGACGCCGATGCAGTGGTACTTTGTGATTATGGCATTCTGTCTTTTAACTTTGATACGAATCAAGGTCAATGGGAAAATTCACTAAAAAGAATTTGTCGCATAAAAATTTTTAATGATGACGGATATAAATGGGCAACAGAATCTGTGCTGTTGTATGACAACAATAATTACGAAGAATCCATATCTCAAATCAAAGGTTTCACCTATACACTTGAAAATGGAAAAACCATAAAAACAAAGCTGGGCAAGGGCGACATTTTTACTGAACAGTCCAGTAAAAATTATAAGCGCGTGAAATTCACCATGCCCAACGTAAAAGAGGGATCCGTCATAGAATTTTCATATTCTATACGTTCAAATTACCTGACCATACTGAACCGATGGTTGTTTCAAAAATCAATCCCGGTCAAATGGAGTGAATATATCGTGAGTATTCCCAAATATCTGACTTATTTAAAAAATTCCACAGGTTTTGAATCCTTTTATAAATTTGAAACAAGTAGCAGGCCCAAAAATATTACCTGGACGCAAACAACCCGAGCAGATCCTTCGTTAGGAAATTCTGTCGGATCTATGTCTCACAATAAAATAAATTACGTGGATGAGGTGATGCGCTGGGTTGCAAAAGACATGCCTGCACTGAAGGATGAAAATTTTGTAGGCAACTACACTAATTATTTAATGGGAATAGATTTTCAACTATCCAATTACCGTAATCTCAATGACCAAAATCATAGAGTACTTAGCGATTGGCCGGGCCTGATCAACAAATTTATCAATGACTATTCCGAATTTGGGCCAAATATAAAGAAAAGATCCTTCTATAAGGATGTCACCAATAAGATTAGTGCCGAACTTCAAGATCCGGCTGAACGCACCGCTGCGGTGTACAATTTCGTGTCTCAACACATGAAGTGGGATGGAAGAAACAGGTATATCCCAAGCCAAAACACTAAGAAATCCTACGAAGAAAGAACTGGAAGTTCCGCTGACATCAATGCCCTTCTTGTATCCATGTTGAGGGCAGTAGAAATCGAGGCCGATCCTGTGGTGATTAGTACAATTGATAATGGCCAGGTACATCCGGTTTATCCTTTTATCTCAAAGTATAATTACCTGATCGTCCGGGTCATTATAGACGGAAAGACCGTGCTTCTTGATGCTACTGAAAAAGATTTGCCATTTGGTTTGTTGCCTTATCGATGTCTCAATCAAAGAGGGTACGCCATATCTCAAACCAAGCCGGGCTGGGTGGACCTAAAACCCATCAGCCCTGTGGGGAAATCAACGATGTGTTTGCTGACACTCGATGAGGAAGGGCTCCTGACAGGAAGCGTTAATTATAAAAACAATGGATATAGTTCAGTAAATATTCGAAAAAAAATAAGTAGGGATGGCGAAGACAAGTACATAGAAAACCTCAAAAGCACCAATACGGATTGGGAAGTTGGGAATATTGAAATAGAAGTGCCTGAAGATGTTAATGCCCCAGTAAAAGAGAAAATAGAGCTCACAATAAGCAACGCCGCAGAAGCCATGGGCAATATGATCTATATAAATCCAATATTAATTGGCAAAATTGAGGAGAATCCTTTGAAGCAGGAAACAAGAAAGATGCCCATTGAATTTGTAGTTCCTATAAAAAATGATTATCGGCTCTCCCTATCCATACCTGAAGGGTATGTGGTGGATGAGCTCCCGGAATCCATCAGCTTGGTGACACCGGATCGAACGGCAAGTTTAAAATATTTGGTGCAGGTGTCGGGCAACAATTTGCAATTGGTTCATTCCTGGCAGATCAAAGAGAGTTTTTACATCCCGGATAAATTTGCGGATTTAAAGGAATTTTATTCCGTGCTGGTTTCAAAGCAAAACGAGCAGATTGTCCTGAAAAAAATTAGCTCGAACTAGTCCAGGTTATCATGAAGAATAAATCATATTTAAAAATCGTTACCATCATATTTTCTTTTATATTTTGCATGTATTATCAAGCAAATGCGCAAAAAAAAATAGTGTACCCGGTAAGCGAAATTCCCAAAGAACTACTAAAAAACAGTAAAGCAGTAGTAAGAGAGGACATCACACGGTTTGAAGTAATTGACGCAGGAAATGGCAAAAGCTATATAAGGTATGCCGTCACCATTCTGAATAAAAAGGCAGATAATTTCGCAGAGTTAAGAATTGGATATGATAATCTTCGAAAGATTACTTCCCTAAAAGGACGAATCTAT